>WJMH01000011.1 GCA_014728045.1 Candidatus Omnitrophota bacterium | reverse complement strand
GTCAAGCTTCCGGATCAATCCTTGGACTAGTTCCAGTTCACTAGGATCCAAGTCTGACCCCTTTCCCGCAGGTCTTTGGCACGACCTCTCCAATTATGGTAACACTCCTTATGGTATATGGATGGCTCCCCGGGCAGGATTCGAACCTGCGACCCAGCGGTTAACAGCCGCTTGCTCTGCCAGCTGAGCTACCGGGGAATGTGTCTGGTAGGAAAGAAGGAGCTTTTCTAGGGCTTCTAAGGCTCCACCTCTTCCTCTGTGTAGAAGGCTACCTCCTTCGCTGTGGGCATCGGCATCCCCAAGGCCTGGGCAGGCAGCAGTATCCTTTTCCAGGACTCTGTTCTTTCTGCCAAAAGGGTCTTTTTGGACTCTTCTTGGAGTAATGCCTTCTTTGCCTTCTCCTCCCTCCAAATCTCGACCATTGCTTCGAGGATCTTGTCGGATAGTCCGCCGGTAAGAAGGGCGAGAAAGAGAATGAGGACGGTACTTCTTATGCTCCAGACAAACCCTTTGGGTCCCAGCATCATCTTATCCTCCCTCCTCTGTCCCAGGTAATCTGCTTAGCGCGTCGCTCTTTGGACCCGGCAATACACTTCTTCAGCAGATGTACGGGACCAGGATACTTTTCTATGTCCTCATCTGGAACCGAAATGAGCCAGCTCTTTATCCGGCGGGAAATTTTCGGGGGCTCGCTTTCTGCCCACCTCAAGGCTAGAAAGCAAATCCCGCCCACTACAATGAAGGTGAGCATCGCCAATGCTGCAGTAAGGAGGGGCGCTTGGAACACGCTAAACTGGAACTCATGCCAGTGCTGACCTGCCCGGTAAAAGGGATAGGCAATGGTAAGCGGAAGGACTGCCCATGTTAGCGCGCTGGTCAAGTAGATTAGCGGAAGTTCTACAAAAACTAAGAACAGGTAGCGCTTCAAGCTAATCCCTGTGTAGTACTTCTGCACCGTAGCACTGAAGTCTCCTATATACCGGTCTATATACCGGTTGTTTAACCAGATGTCCCTGGCGGTAGCGGCTAACAGGAAAACCTTGTAAGCAAGAGAATCTCGGCGGGCTACGGTGTGCATGCATCCCATCTATTAGCCTCGATGAACTTCCCTTACTCGAACTTTGTCTAACCAGACAAAGGCGTTGTTCTCAGTCTGAGTGGCGTTGTTTCGAACAAAGGCGGCAGCTTCATCCGTGAGCCAGGTATGGCTGGCCCAGCACCGAAGATCGCCACGGAACTCCTCAATGCAGGCGTTTCTTGGCACCCCGGGGCGGAGATTGACGACGAACCTCTTTCCGTTCATGGTGAACGAACCGAGCTCATCTCTCTTGATCCTGGGGTCGGGCTGTCGTCTTCGCATAACAATACTCCTAAACTTCTGTCACTGTCCAAGTGTCAGGTTCTAGTGTATGAGAATACTCTACATCAAACTCTTGACCCTCGGCAATGGCTTCTTTCGCCTCTTCCAGGGTGTCTTCTTCGCCAAGAGCCTCGACTTGTACATAGGCCGTATGTACTTCTGTCACACCTACCTAGGCTACTTCGGCGTATATACCGATGTCCCTATCATAATCGAAATCGTACTTCTTACCAAGGGCTTGAACTTCCTTCTCGAAAGTATCGATTTCTCGCTGGAACTCTTGATGTTCCCGAGACTTGTAGACGGCTCCCCGCACTTCTTCTACGAAATCTGTTGCCCGGTGGTAGTCATTTTCTATTAGATGGAATAGGATATTCACCAAACGTTTCTCAGCCGCAGCCGAGGCCTTCTTATTGGGTTTGAAGGAAATGATTTCGATAGCAGTGCAATACTGCGCTTCTTGGAATATCCTTGCTTCTGCCAAGAAAGAGTTCTTGATTACGGGGACTTTGATTATTCTACCATCCGCCAACTTCTGGGCCCTGTCGGATATGGAGTTCAGTATCTTCTGGGGAGCCCGCTCCTTCGGGTTGGCGATCTCGGCATAGATTACCGGGTATCTCTGTTTCAGTTCTGCGGCTATCTCAGCCGGCTTGGTTTTCTTGGACATGTAATACTCCCATGTATAATTAATGAGTGGCGGAGGGCGGAGGAATCGAACCCCTACACTCTCATGTACCCCCGGGTTCAAGCCGGGTTGCGGACCTTTCCGCGGCGCCCTCCTCTATTTCCGCGAGATCCTTTGTCTTCGTTCCTCACATCTTCGAAGGATTTCTCT
>WJMH01000010.1 GCA_014728045.1 Candidatus Omnitrophota bacterium | reverse complement strand
GAGGACAGGGTAACAGGACAGATCCAGAAGCTAAAAGCCAGGCGGAAAAAAGATCCGGAGCTGCGGGTAGGAGTTCTCGGATGTATGGCCCAGAGGCATGGCGAGATGCTTTTCAAGGAATTTCCCCAGATCGATATCGTCGTCGGGCCGAGTAATATCTACGATATTCCTGATCTATTGGAGAAGACGAAAAGTTCCGAAAAGCTTCTGGCGGTCGACAGGAAAAGACGGCCCGGAAAAAAGAACCTGCCCGGTTACAGGACCGGAACATTCTCCGCTTTCGTGAACATCATGTACGGCTGTAATAATTTTTGTTCGTACTGCATAGTTCCTCATGTAAGAGGGCGTGAGGTTTCGCGTCCAAAGGGGGATATAGTGAAGGAAATAAAAACCCTTGCCGATGAAGGGTTCAAAGAAGTGACGCTTTTAGGGCAGAACGTGAACTCATACGGGAAAGGGCTGACAAATAAGATCTCATTTCCAAAACTTCTGGAAGAGATCAATAAAATTAACGGTATCGAAAGGATACGCTTTACCACAAGCCATCCCAAGGATGCCAGAAAAGACCTTTTCAGGGCCATGAGGGACCTGGAAAAGGTTTGCGAACATATACACCTGCCACTCCAGTCCGGTTCGGACAAGATACTTGATCTGATGAATAGGAAATACACTTACGCCGATTATCGTAAAAAGATAGATTTATTAAGGGAAATGATCCCCCCTGCCGGCCTGAGCACGGACATGATAGTTGGCTTTCCGTCCGAAAAGGAAAGCGATTTCAAGGCAACGTATCGTGCTATGGAAGAGATAGGATATAATTCGGCCTTTATTTTCAAGTATTCGCTAAGGCCGCCGGCCGTTTCTTCCTGTCTGGTGGACGATGTTGACGACGAGACCAAAAGGGCCAGGAATAAAGAGCTTCTGGATCTGCAGAAAAAGATCTCGCACGCCAAGAACAAGGAAATGATAGGGACTGAGCAGGAAGTGCTCGTTGTGGGCAAGAGCCGCATGTCTGATAAAGAGTTCATGGGGCGCACACGAGATAACACTCCGTGTGTTTTTCCTTGGGAAGAAGACCTGAACGGACAATTGGTGTGGGTTAAGGTCAAGTCCACCAGTCCCACAACACTTAAAGGCAAGGTCGTGCAGACCGAGAAGCGGAGGATACAACAGTAAAGCGGATTGGCAAGGAGCGGGGCTTGTGATCTTTATAATGACAGATCTATACCTGATCGGCGGAGAATTAGCGTTAGTCTATTCAGGGCTGGAGGCAACTGCCGCATGTCCGAAAAAGGGGATGCCGGTTTTATCGGCAGCCTTTTCAGTCTAGCTCGATTCGGTGAACTCTCATATCTGAAAGGTGCACTGGCAGAAAGTAAATGGATAAGGTCATATTCATCGTAGGAGCCACTTCTTCCGGTAAAAGCGAAGTAGCCACGGCTCTGGCCGAAAAAAAATCTGGCGAAATAATATCGAGCGATTCCATGCAGGTCTACCGCGGTATGGACATAATAAGTCAGGCGCCCGGCAAGGAACTGACCTCGCGCGTGCCGCACCATCTTGTGAGGATACTCCCCCCGGAAGAGGATTTTAATTGCGCACGGTTCTGCGAAAAAGCGCGCGAGGCGATCCGGGACATAATGTCACGGGGACGTCTTCCCGTTATTGCCGGGGGCACCGGACTTTATATCAAGGCGCTCCTTGACGGTATTTTCCCGTCCCCGCCCAAAGACGAAGTTCTGAGAAGGCGTTTGCGCATGATAGCACGCGATAAGGGCAACGAATACCTCTATAGGGAGCTCGAGAGAATAGACCCGGTAACGGCCGGGAAACTCCACCCCAATGACCTTCGCCGGGTGATACGCGCTATCGAGGTCTACGAGCTTACCGGCAGCACCATGAACGAAAAGAAAAGTTCCTCGGAGGGGATAGCCTCTGAACATGATTGCCTCTTGTTCGGTCTTGAACTTCCCCGCAAGGTCATTTACGGGAGGATCAACGTCAGGGTCGAGAGAATGTTCCGGGAGGGGCTCGCCGAGGAGGTCAGGGAGCTTAAAAAAAGGCAGCTCAGCCTGACGGCAGAGAAAGCCCTGGGGATCAAGGAGCTGGGCGCTTTCCTGGAAGGCGGGTTGAGTCTCGAAAAAGCCGGGGAAGAGCTCAAGAAGAACACCAGGCGCTACGCGAAAAGGCAGCTCACCTGGTTCAGGAAGGACCGAAGGATAAATTGGATAGACGCACAGAGGCCCGTAGAGGAAATAGTTGGGGACATAAAGCAAAGAATGGATCAAAGATGACGGTAAAGACACTTTCGACAGCCCGTAAAAAAGAAAAGGCGGTAGTGGTGACCGTTGAGAGGATCGGCAGGGAGGCATGGTCGCTCGAGGACAGGGTAAAAGAACTTGAGAATCTTACTTCCTCCTGCGGAGTTGATATAGTTGCCAGCGAGGTCTGTCGCAGGAAGGTCCTTACGTCGAATCTGCTGATAGGCAAGGGTAAGGCCGAAGAGTTGGCCATGATGGTGGAGGAGGAAGGCGCGGATGTGGTTATTTTCAGTAATGACCTTTCGCCTTCGCAGCAGAAGAACCTTGAGGAAGTCCTCAAGGTCAAGATCATAGACAGGACCCAGCTGATACTGGATATTTTCGCGCACAGGGCGACTTCTAAAGAGGGAAAGGTGCAGGTGGAACTTGCCCAGCTCAGCTACCTCCTGCCCAGGCTCTCCCGCATGTGGCTGCACCTTTCAAGGCAGAGGGGTACATCCGGGGGCATAGGTATGCGCGGGCCCGGAGAGCAGCAGCTTGAGGTCGACAGGAGACGGGTCCGTGAACGCATAGGCAAGCTGAAAAGAACGCTAGATGATATCACCCGGCAACGCGAGCTGAGAAGAACGCAGAGAGAGAAGTATTCCATGCTGACGGCCGCGCTAGTGGGTTACACAAATTCGGGTAAGTCCACGCTGTTCAACGCTCTTACTTCATCGCGGGTCAGGGCCAGGGACCAGCTTTTCAGCACGCTTGACCCTACGATCAGGAAAATGGTCCTTCCGAACAAACAGACCGTTCTTATTTCCGATACGGTGGGGTTTCTTCATGACCTTCCGCATCACCTTATAGAGAGCTTCAAAGCGACCCTCGAGGAAGTTGTGGGCGCCGATATACTTTTCCATGTGATGGATATAAGCGACGAGAAGATAGACCTCAAAAAAAGCGCGGTGTTCGAGGTTCTTGAAGATCTGGGGGTTAAGGATAAGCCCGTGGTGACCATACTCAACAAGGCCGATAAGCTCCCTAGCGATCTGGAAAAGACCAGGATAAGCCGCAAGTTCGATGATCCGCTCGTCATATCTGCCCTTACGGGGCAGGGCGTTGACGAGGTCACGGACAGGATAGTCCAGCTCACTCAGAAGGACATGGAGGATATAGAACTGCTCGTACCCCACAAGTACTTTGATCTTGTCAAGGCCATACGCGAGAACGGAACTATACGAAGCGAAAAATATACGAATAAAGGTCTATTCATCACGGCCCGGGTTCCCAGAAGCGTCAAATACGCGATTTTCAAGCGCCTCAAGCAAAAAAGGTGAGATTCCTCTTTAACCCCTCTTGACAAACCTGCTGGATTTGATATAATTTAGCACTCGAAGTTAAAGACTGCTAAAACGAAAAATTAAGCGGTTATTAATTTAAATATCATGGCAAATAATATTTATAAAGACAAAGAGGGCAGAAAGACCCTTGTCTTGGGGCATATAGTCCATGAATATGTATCCAAGGCCGCTCCGGTCAGTTCAATGACGGTCTCCCGCAGAATGGGGGGAGGTCTTTCCAGTGCGACCATACGCAACATCATGGCCGAACTTGAGGAAGAAGGGTATATCGAGCAGCCGCATACTTCCGCCGGCAGGATACCCACGCAGCTGGGATACAGAAGATATGTGGATATCGTCAGGGACAATATCTCTCAGCAGAGGAAAGAGGCCGAGCGCCTGGCCGCAGAATATGACCGTAGGATAACCACCATCAAGGAAGTTATCCGCAGGACCAGCTATCTTATAAGCCGGGAACTGCATAACGCCGGGGTGGCTATATGGCCCAGCATCGAAGATTATTACCTCAAGCATTTCGAACTTGTCAAGGTGAAGGCAGAGAGCGTTCTGGCCATACTCGTTACGATGACCAATGACGTCAAGAACCATATAGTCAAACTTGACAGGGAGATGAAAAAAACGGAACTCGAAAAAATATCCAATTACATAAATTCCAGGTATGTTACCGAACCGATCTCGGTGATATATGAGGACCTTAAACGTGGTAGAGCTGCAAACCATGCCCCCGAAAGCTCGAGGAAAGAGACATTCGACGTGGCCAGGACCGCGCTCGGCATAATAGACGCGATAATAGACGAGAATATAGAAGAGCAGATATACTGGGAAGGGCTGGATCATTTCATGGAAGGTCCGGAATCCAGGGATGCGGATATAACACGCAACATACTCCAGATATTCAGCGATAAAAGGGACCTGGTGAACATGATGAGGAGGGAACTTCCTTATCGGGGTCTCAAGGTTTATATAGGCGAGGAGAACGATTCGCGGATGCTGAAAAGCTGCAGTGTGATAACATGCGGCTATTCGATGCGTGGCAGAACGATAGGCCGTATAGGGGTGATCGGTCCCACCCGGATGGATTACGATCACGCCCTTCGCACGGTCAGCTGTCTGTCTTATCTTATCAGCGAAAAACTGAAGAAAATGGACGATTAGGGGATGGAAGATGAAGCACAAAAAAGAGCCCGGAAAAGAACAGGGTGATGAAATGGTCGAGGTTCCCCGGGGGGAGCTTGACCAGCTGCTAGAGAAAGCTAAAGAACGCGATATTTTCGAGGCGAAGTGGCTCAAGGTCCATGCCGAGTACGAGAATACGCGCAAAAGACTGGAGAAGGAGAAGACGAACTTCGTTAAATTCGCCAATGAAGGCATCGTTTCACAGCTTTTCCCCATCGTCGATAATTTCGACATGGCGCTTGATGCCATGGAAAAGGCAAAGGACAAGACCGCTGTCATGGACGGGATAAGGCTGGTCCAGAAAGAGTTCCACAGGATACTCGAGGAGAACGGAGTGGAAAGGATTCAGACAAAAGGCAAGAAGTTCGACCCCAATGTTCATGAAGCCGTTGCCACCGCGGAGACGGACGATTATCCGGAGGATGAGATCATAGACGAGGTCCGTGCCGGGTATCTTCTCAACGGAAGGCTTTTAAGGCCGGCTCAGGTAATAGTAGTTAAAAATACGGGATAATACCAGACAACTTGAAGTGAAGGAGGAGAAAAATGGGTAAAGTCATTGGGATAGATCTAGGGACGACCAATTCCTGCGTTGCAGTGATGGAAGGTAAGGAACCCAAGGTCATACAGAACGCCGAAGGTTCAAGGACGACCCCGAGCGTCGTCGCTTTTACCAAGTCCGGCGAAAAGCTCGTGGGCCAGCCCGCCAAACGCCAGGCGGTGACAAATTCGGATAACACGATATTCAGCATAAAACGTTTCATGGGGCGCAAGCATTCAGAGGTCGCTGAGGAGGAGAAACTGGTTCCTTACAAGGTGGACGAGGATGACAAGGGCAATGTCGTGGTGCTGGCGCATGATAAGAAATACACGCCGCCACAGATATCCGCGATGGTTCTGCAGAAAATGAAGCAGACCGCCGAGGATTATCTTGGTGAAAAGGTCGACGAAGCAGTGATAACCGTGCCGGCGTATTTTAACGATTCACAACGCCAGGCCACTAAGGATGCCGGTGAGATAGCGGGGCTGAAGGTCCTCAGAATAATAAACGAGCCGACAGCTGCAAGCCTCGCATACGGATTGGACAGGAAAAAGAACGAGAAAATAGCCATATTCGACCTTGGAGGCGGCACTTTCGACATATCCATACTCGACGTCGGCGAAGGGGTCTTCGAGGTAAAGGCGACCAACGGTGATACCCACCTTGGCGGGGACAATTTCGACCAGAAGGTCATAGACTGGATAGCCGAAGAGTTCAAGAAGGAGAACGGCATAGACCTGCGGCAGGACAAGATGGCCCTGCAGAGGCTCAAGGAAGCCGCCGAGAAAGCCAAGTGCGAACTTTCGACCAACCAGCAGACGGAGATAAACCTTCCGTTCGTCACTGCGGATGCCACTGGTCCTAAGCACCTTACAATGACACTTACAAGGTCCAAACTTGAACAGCTTGTGGACGGCCTTGTCGAAAGGACGAAACAGCCCTGTTATAAGGCCCTGAAAGATTCGGGGTATTCGGCCAGCGATATAGATGAGGTGATTCTGGTCGGCGGTCAGACACGCATGCCCAAGGTACAGGAAGTGGTAAAGGAGATATTCGGAAAAGAGCCGCACAAAGGCGTTAACCCGGATGAAGTGGTCGCTATCGGGGCTGCCATACAGGGCGGCGTCCTGAGCGGCGAGGAAGGCCTTTCGGACGTGGTGCTACTTGACGTGACGCCGCTTTCGCTCGGGATAGAGACCCTGGGCGGGGTGATGACCAAGCTGATCGAGAAGAACACCACGATACCAACTAAGAAAAGCCAGATATTCTCCACGGCCGCGGATAACCAGCCAGCCGTTTCCATACACGTGCTTCAGGGAGAGCGTGAAATGGCAAGCGATAACCGTACTCTCGGCCGTTTCGATCTGGTAGGGATACCACCGGCGCCCAGGGGCGTGCCGCAGATCGAAGTGACCTTTGACATTGATGCCAATGGTATCGTTCATGTCTCGGCGAAGGACAAGGCCACAGGAAAGGAACAGTCCATTCGCATCGAGTCCTCCAGTGGTCTCTCCAAGGAAGAGATAGAGAAGATGAAGCAGGAGGCCAAGGAGCACGAGGAGGAGGACAAGAAAAAGAAGGAGATGATCGAGACGAAGAACCAGCTTGACTCCTTCGTGTATTCCACGGAAAAAGCGGTAAAGGATTATGGCGAGAAGGTCTCGGACGATGAAAAGAAAAAGATACAGGATGCCGTTGAGGCTGCAAAAAAGGCCCTGGAGGGGGAGGATATCGACGCCATGAAAAAGGCGCAGGAGGATCTTCAGAAGGCGAGCCATAAACTGTCCGAAGAGATCTACAAGGAAGCCCAGGCCAAGGCACAGCAGCAACAGGCCGGTGCCGGGCAGGAAGCCCAGCCCGGGGCTGAACAGAAGAAAGAAGAGGACGTTGTTGACGCCGATTACAAGGTAGATGAAGACAAGGAGAAAAAATAAGAGGCCGCATACGGCCGTTGATTAATTATGGGAGATTATTACCGTATCCTCGGCGTGGAGAGCACTGCCACGGCCGAGGAGATAAAGAAAGCATACAGGAAACTCGCTGTTAAATACCATCCGGACAAGAACCCGGGTAACAAAGAGGCCGAGGAGAAGTTCAAGGAGATATCTCACGCTTACGAGATACTCAGTAACGGCCAGAAACGCGCCCAGTATGACCAGTTCGGTGAAGCAGCTTTCCAGCAGGGCGGCGGATACGGGGGGTTCGGGTTCCATGACCCTTCGGATATATTCCGTGAGGTCTTCGGCGGGAGTTTCGGGGATATCTTTGACGGGATGTTCGGGTTCGGCGGTTCCAGGCGCAGAGGTCCCAGGAAAGGCAGGAGCCTTCAGGCTACCGTGACCCTTGATTTTTTTGAAGCTGCCAAAGGCGTGACGAAGAATATCAGGGTAAGAAGGCATGAGGTCTGTTCTTCATGCAACGGATCCAGGGCCGAACCCGGTACGGAAAGTAAAACCTGCCAGCGTTGCGGCGGCACCGGGCATGTGAGCCAGTCCGGAGGGTTTTTCAGTATTTCCAGGACGTGCGAAGCCTGCGGCGGGGAAGGGCGGATCATCGAGAAGCCCTGCCGTGATTGCGGCGGTCTGGGCAGGAAAGATGTCATTAAGAACATTGAGGTGAAAGTTCCCGCCGGTGTCGATGACGGTATGCGGCTCAGGCTTTCGGGTGAAGGCGACCCGGGCATATCAGGCGGCCCCAGCGGAGACCTTTTCGTGTCCATAAGGGTCAGGGAGGACAGGTTCTTCTCAAGAAAGAACGATGACCTGTTATGTGTTCTTCCGGTGTCCTATACCCAGCTTGTTTTCGGTGATGATGTCAAGGTCCCCGGTCTGGACGGGGAGGTAGATCTGTCGATACCCGAAGGCACACAGAGCGGAAGAGTTTTCAGGATCCGGGGTAAAGGGATCAAACGCCTGGACGGGCGTGGCCGGGGCGATCAGCTAGTAAAGGTCATGGTGGAAATACCTAAGAACCTTAATGCCCGGCAGAAAAAAATACTCAGGGATTTCGAACAGAGCATGGGCGGTAAAAAAGCAACCGGCGGTAAGAACATACTGGCCAAGGTCAAGGAGTTCCTGAGTTAAATACAAGGGGAGTGAAATGCCTACTTACGATTACGTGTGCGCCGATTGCGGCAACAGGTTCGAGCTGTTCCAGAGCATGAAGGATGATCCGCTCAAGGATTGTCCCAAATGCAAGGGTCACCTCAAGCGCCTGATCGGGACCGGAGCGGGTATCATCTTCAAGGGAAAAGGCTTTTATCAGACGGATTACAAGTCTGCCTGTCCCGCCGGGGGTGAGAAGCCTTCCTCCTGTGAAGGTTCCTGCGGCTGTCCCAATAAAGACTCTTCTGATTAATTCCCTATTACGGAGGTTGACATGCTTGATTGGCTTAAGGAAGAGAACAAGTTCTTCGCCTGGTTGCCTACGCTTATGTGGGGCACGGTGATACTGGTTTTTTCGGTACTGCCCTACAGGTCACTGCCGGCTATAACCGTTGGTTATTTCGATAAGATCGCTCATTTTTTCGAATATACCGTGCTTTCCGTCCTTATTGCCCGGGGCCTTTACCGGTCAGGAAGGAGTTTTTCCACCAAAAATATCTTATTAACGTTGATATTGGGCGGCGTATATGGTATTTTAATGGAACTGGTCCAGCGGTATGTTCCCGGCAGGGACGCTAACCCAGGGGACCTTGCCGCCAATATAGGCGGTATAGTTTTCGGTATCTTATTAGGAAAGTTGGTACTATGGCAGAAATAAGACCTTTCAGGGGGCTTCTTTACAGCCAAAAGAAAATAGAGGGTGATTATTCCGGTGTGGTCGCCCCGCCTTATGATGTTATCTCTCCCGGGGAACGCGATCAGTTGTATGAAAAAAGCCCTTATAATATTATCCGCCTTATACTCGGCAAGGCATCCGGGGAGGACGACGCCCGGGATAATAAATACACACGTGCCAAGGAATATCTTGAACAGTGGCAGCAGGAGGGGATACTTGCTGCCGATGATACCGATTCCTTTTACGTGTATCTGCAGGAATACGAATACCGGGGCATCCGCTGCAGCAGGCTGGGTTTCATCGGCCTGATGAAGATCGGCGAAACCGGGTCGGATGAGCTGCTTCCGCACGAGAACACTCTGGCGAAGCCCAAAGAAGACAGGATGAACCTGATAAAACAGGTCGAAAGCAACCTGAGCCCCATATTCAGTCTTTACAATGATTCTGAGGGGAAAATTAAGAATGTGCTGGAGTCGGCGACCCGGGAGTCCGAACCGATCATAGACATAACTGTTTCCGGAGTGAGACACGCTCTCTGGAAACTCTCCGGAAGCGAGGAGATCCGGAAAATAGTTGACTGGATGGTCGGCAAGAACCTGTTCATAGCCGACGGACACCACAGATATGAAGTGGCCAAGATGTACCGTGACATGCGCAGGCAGGAAGATGATTATGACGGCAGCGCCGATTATGTAATGATGTACTTCACGGATATGGCCGATCCGGAAAACCTCACTGTCATGGCGACGCACAGGGCGGTCAAGGAAATGCCGGTCTCCGACGATGAGGAACTTTCGGGGAAGCTTAAAGAGTATTTTACCGTCACAGGGTTTTCCACGCTTAGTGAGCTCATGGACTCCCTCGAACGGGAAAGCCGCGATGGGCAGGCTTTCGGGTATTACGGCGGCGGAGAATATCTCTTAATGAAGTCCAGCGACAGGAAGGCGCTCCTTGATCTTATAGAAGAGGAGAAGACCGGGGACTGGAAAAGCCTGGACGTAAGCATCCTCCATTCGGCTGTTTTCGAGAAAATACTAGGGGTGAGCGCCAAAGAGGGCAACATAACTTACGTCAAGATGCCGGAGGAGGCAGGTAAACTTGTCGACGCGGGCAGTCACGACGCGGCTTTTTTCCTTAATCCCACGAGAGTGGAACAGCTCAAATCAGTGGCCGAGCACAGAGAGATGATGCCGCAAAAATCCACTTATTTTTATCCGAAACTTCTTACGGGACTGGTCATAAACAAGTTCGAGCAGTTGAAGGTTACAACATAAAAGGCAGTCAATCATGGCTTTTTTCTCCAAAAAACCCATATTCGGCAGAGCTCGAAAAAAAGATATCCCCGGGGGATTGTGGACGAAGTGCCCCGAGTGCGGTGAGATGCTTTACAACAAGACGCTCAAGGATAACCTTGAGGTTTGTCCCAAATGCGATTACCATTTCCGGATGGGCGCGCATGAGAGGATACAGAGCATGGTCGACACGGGTTCCTTCCAGGAGATCTGCAAGGGGATGACGAGCAAGGATCCCCTCAAGTTCAAGGGGCCCAGCGATTATCCAACAAAGATCAAGAAAGACCAGAAAACGACCGGTCTTAAGGACGCGGCAGTGGTCGGCGAGGCAAAGATAAACGGAAGACGCGTCGCTCTCGGGGCTACCGATTCCCGTTTTATCATGGGTTCCATGGGTTCGGTCGTGGGGGAGAAGATAACAAGGATCATAGAACATGCCCAGAAGGAAAGGATCCCTCTTGTGATCGTTTCCGGTTCGGGCGGGGGAGCTAGGATGTACGAGGGGATGCTCTCCCTGATGCAGATGGCTAAAACCAGTGCTGCGCTGGATAAACTTAACAGAAGCGGCGGCCTTTTTATCTCCGTGCTCACCAATCCCACTATGGCGGGTGTCATGGCCAGTTTCGCTTCGTTGGGCGATATCATAATAGCCGAACCCAAGGCGCTTATCGGTTTTACCGGTCCCAGGGTCATCCAGCAGACCATTAAACAGGAACTGCCCGAAGGGTTCCAAAGTTCGGAATTTCTCTTGGAACACGGCCTTATCGATCGTATAGTCCACAGAAGGGATATGAGGGAGACACTTACCAAACTGTTCGATTACCTGAGCATGGATCCGGAGAAGGCTCAGGCTTGACATTTGAACTCAGATATTGTATATAAAGATAACACTTTTCTTTAATATTATATACCAGTCAAAGGTGGTGAAATGGCTCAAGTCAGTTTAAGGAATGTCAGCAAGGTTTTTCCGGGAGGAGTACTCGCGGTAAATAACGTGAATTTCGGTGTTGAGAACAAGGAATTCGTTGTTCTGGTCGGTCCTTCCGGTTGTGGTAAATCGACCACTTTGAGGTTGATCGCCGGTCTTGAAGATACCTCCGAAGGCGACATTTTCATCGGTAACAGAAGGGTCAACCATATCCCGCCCAAGGACAGGGATATAGCCATGGTCTTCCAGAACTATGCGCTTTATCCGCATATGACCGTTTACGAAAACATGGCTTTCGGCCTCAAGCTCAAGAAATATCCCAAGGATGAGATCGATTCGCGCGTAAAGGAATCGGCGGGCATACTTGGTCTTGAGAAACTTCTTAACCGTAGACCCAAGGAACTTTCCGGCGGACAGCGCCAGCGTGTCGCGGTAGGCCGGGCGATAGTTCGTAAGCCCATGGTCTTTCTGTTTGACGAACCTCTCAGCAACCTTGACGCCAAGCTGAGAGTGCAGATGAGGATGGAACTCCACCGCCTGCATATCAGGCTCCAGGCCACGATGGTCTATGTCACGCACGACCAGACCGAGGCGATGACCCTGGGTGACAGGATAGTCGTCATGAAGGACGGGGTTATCCAGCAGATAGACACTCCCACGAACGTATACAATCAGCCGGTCAACAAGTTCGTAGCTAGTTTCATCGGCGCGCCCCCGATGAATTTCCTCGAGGGGAAGATCATCAAAAAGGAAAGAAGGCTTTACTTTGACGAGGGTAATTTTCGCATAAGGATAGTCGAGGGCATGTACGATGCGCTTGAAGATTACATCGAAAAACGCGTTATCCTGGGGGTCAGGAGCGAGGATATCTACGACAAGCTCTTTGTTTCCGAAGCTCCTCCGGAGAACATAGTGACGATGACCTGTGAGGTTGTCGAACATCTCGGTTCGGAAGTGTACGTGCACCTTAATACCGGTAAACATATGCTTTCCGCAAGGATATCCGGGGATGCCAATCCCCAGATAAACCAGGACATGGATGTCGTCTTCGACATGGGCAAGATACACTTCTTCGACAAGGCGACCGAAAAAACAATTATCTAGGCTATTCAATGACTCCTTTTACGAAAAGGAACCTCCTTGTACCTGTTTCGGTCATCCTCTTTACGGGGCTGCTTTATTTGCTCATTGAGGTGGTCCCTGCCCTCAGGGGTTATATCCAGCACCTTGAATTCATTGTCCTGGGGATAATGATAATGATGAGCCTCGTGATAATGTTCTTCTGGGTCTCCACGGGGGTACTCGGGGGGCTTTCCTCTTTTCTCATAGCGATGATCTTCCTCTATAAACCTCTTACGGCGCTTAATCCCTATTATTACAGTGTGCTCATACTGGCTTTTTTCATCAACAGTTTCACCGGATATTATATCTCCAGGAAGATAAACGTTTCCAACCAGGGCTATACCGTCACCATGGAAAAGGTCCAGGAGGATATCAATCTCATAACCAACCACATGAACAGCCGCCGTGCTGAAGTTGCGGCTATGGCCGAAAAAGTGAACAGCCTCCTCGGGCTTAAGAACATCGCCGATAACCTCAGCTCATCACTCTCTGAAGATGAGATCGTCAAACTCACCGTTAAAAAGACGCTGGAGATGTTCGGGGGGGAGAAAGGCGAGAAAAGGGTGCTTCTGTACATGGTGGATGAAGCCCATAACGAGCTTAACCTTGCTTACGCCCTTAAAGGCAGAAAAAGGGCGCCTACTTCGATGAAGAAGGGGGGTATTTTCGACAGGTGGGTCATGAAGAACGTTAAAAGCCTGCTTGTGCGGGATATCGGGAAGGATTTCCGTTTCAGCGTTGAGAATGAGGAGGCTGAGGAGGATTTTATATCGCTTATCAGCAAGCCACTGATAATAGAAGGCAACGTAATGGGCCTTTTAAGGGTCGACAGTCCCGAGCAGTCCGCCTTCGGGCAGCACGAACTGAGGATACTCGACATCATCGGGGAGCTCGGAGCCGTAGCCATGGAGAACGCGCGGCTGTATCGCCAGACCGAGGAGCTGGCTATAAGAGACAGTCTTACCGGACTTTTTGTGCGCAGGTATTTTATGGAGCGCATGCAGGGGGAGCTCAAGAGGACGCTTCTGGGGAACAGGCAGCTTGCTCTTCTTATGATCGATATAGACGATTTCAAGGACTTTAACGACCAGCACGGACATATAGCGGGTGACGCCGTGCTCAAGAACATAGGGCGCATACTTCTCTCAAAAGCTTCCCCGGGAGACATAGTAGGCAGGTACGGAGGGGAGGAGTTCGTATTCCTTTCGCTCAATTCCGGCCGGGAAGAAGCCGAACAGCTGGCCGAAGATCTGCGCAGGGAAATAGAGAAAAAACCCATAGTTCTCAGAAGGGAAAAACAGTTCGTTACCGTTTCAATAGGAGTGGCGATGTTCCCAGAGGATGCCAAACTCAAGGATGATATAATCTGGGAAGCGGATAAACGGCTTTACGGGGCGAAAGCAAAAGGCAAGAACCAGGTATGTTCAAGATAAGGACGTCCATAATTAGCGGTATTAACTTCATGCTGATGCTGATCAGCTGGTTATGTTACAAGTATCCCCAGGGGGATGAGTATCTTGTTCTTTTCATGATCGGTCTCGTTTTCATGGTGGCGCCTTATTTTGTTACGCCGCTAGTGGTGGGTGCGCTTTTCCTCGCCAATCTCGTGTTTTTGCTGTTTTATCTGTTCATGGATATACTGAACCCGGTGGATGTCGCAGTGATGGCCGCTGTTTTTGCCGCGTGCGCGGGGACCAATTTCCTGGTCAAATGGCTTTATGACATTTTTCTTTCGTATCATGAATCCAACGTCAGGTCCGAAGAGCTGAGGTATAACAACATAGTCAATGAACTTGATGTTATAGACCGAAGGGGGAGGAAGATAGAGAACGAACTCAACCGCATGTCTCGCCTTTATGAAATAACCAAACAGCTGGCGCCAGCGCTCAAGTTCAAAGACCTTCATAACGCCCTTTTCGCGTTCCTGGGCGAGAACTTCCGTATAGAAGTGATGCATCTTCTTGTCTACAGCAAAGGCAAGTTCTCCAAAGGCATATCAAAGGATACAGGAGATGCCGATTATTACGAAAACGAGGAAAAAGTCCTTGATTATGAAGGAGTGTCCCGTATTTGCAGGGAAAGGGATAACAAGCCTTTTTTCATTGCACGCGAGGAAGATGGGGGGCTTTTCGATTCGCTCAACGTAAGGGAAGACACTTTTATGGCGTTCCCTCTTTTTTCGGGTGATGAGCTGGCGGCTGTCCTTGCCATCGAGGGCGCTTCCAAATCCAGTTACGGCAGGTTCCGCATACTTCTTCCGCAGATAGCACTTGAATACAGAAAAGTCGAACTTTACGAACAGGTACAGGAACTTTCCATAATCGACGGACTTACTGAGGTCTACCTGAGAAGATATCTGATGGACCGGCTCAAGGAAGAGGTGGACCGCGCGCAGAGGCTGGGGCTTTCTTTTTCCCTGGCCATGGTCGATGTTGACCATTTCAAGCAGTGCAACGACAGGCACGGTCATCTGGTAGGGGATGCGGTGCTTAAGAAGATAGCGGAAAAACTGAAAAGTTCGGTGAGGGAAGTTGACATGATAGCAAGGTATGGCGGGGAGGAATTCTGCGTGGTCCTGCCTGAGACCACGAAAGAACTGGCTTTAAGCGTTGCCGAGCGCTTACGTAAATCCGTTGAATCCAAAGAGATAAAAGCGTTCGATGAAAAGGTCAAAGTAACCGTAAGTATAGGTGTTTCGACCTATCCGGAGGATGGTGAGCAGGTCGAGTCACTGATAGAGAAAGCCGACACTGCGCTTTACAAGGCAAAAAGAGCTGGCCGTAACAGGGTATGCCAGGTATAATCATAAGAAATCCAAGGTGTTGTATATGACTAAGATGACAAAAGCACGAAAGATCGTTTCATTATTGTTGATGGTGGTGTTCTCCTTCAGCGTCACTCCTTCCGGTAGTGTCGCGCAGGCCCAGGACAGTGTCGAGTCTCTCCAGGAAGAGATGCGCAGAAAAGCCCGGGAAAGGGAAAAGGAAAGCAGGCGCATACAGAAGGTGTATCAGCTCCTGGAAAAGGGGCGCAAGGAAAGAGGCGAACATAAATACAGGGCCGCGCGCCGTTACGGAGAGAAAGCTCTTAAGGTCGATCCCGGCAACCCGCTCGCAAAAGCCTTCCTCGAACAGCTTGAGGTAGAGGAACGTGAATACGAGAAATACCAGGAGTATCTGGAAAGGAAACGCGAAGAAAAGAAACGTGCTGAAAAAGAAGCCCGTAGAAGGAAAAAAGAGGAAAAAGCCCTCAAGAAAAAGAAGCCAGAACCTAAAAAGGAAGAGATAGAAGAAGCCGCTCCTGTGCCGAGGCGGGTTGAACCCGCGAAGAAAGCGGAAGAAAAGGAGAAGCCCGCGGAAGCTCCGCGCGAAGAGGAAAAAGCCCCCGAAAAGGAAAGACCCGAACCCGCTGAATCGGTAAAGCCCGGAGAGGCGCAAAAGGATAAGCCCGCACCGGAAGCGCCCGGAGCTCGCGATGAAATGCCCCTGCCAGAGGGGGAGATAAGCAAGCACCTGAAAAAGGGGCAGCCGATCATAGTCGACGGCGACAAGGTCGAGTATTTCGAAGGGGAGGGCAGGATCGTAGCCGACGGGAACGTTTCGATCACTTACGGTGATGTTGTGCTTAAGTGCGATAATATAGAGGTCAACACAAGGACCCGTATAGCGCTTTGTGAGGGGAATGTCAGCATAAAACACCCAGAAGGTGTTCTCACCGGTGAACGGATACGGTATGATTTCAACAAAAAAGAAGGCGAGATAATCGGCGGGCAGCTGGATGCCTTTCCATGGTTCGGCCAGGCCGAACAGACCGGGAAGGTCGCCGAGAACGAATATCTCCTGCGAAAGGGGTTTGTTACGACCTGTGATCTGGATGAGCCCCATTACAGGATAGCTGCCGATGAGATACGCGTCTTCCCGGACGATAAGGTGATAGCCAAGAACGTGGTAGCCTATATAGGCAAAGTGCCGGTCATGTGGTTCCCTTATTATTACCATCCCATCATACAGACCCGCGCCAAGGTCCAGTTCATACCCGGCCTCAACAAGGACTGGGGCTATTTTCTGCTTTCCGCCTGGCGCTTCTATGTCAAGGGCAAAAGCAAGGTGGACCTGCTGCTTGACTACAGGACCAAGAAAGGGTTCGCCGAGGGGCTGGATTTTTACTACAACATGTCAGACTTTTCCCTGAAGGGTCTCGGTGAAGGTCTTTTCCGCGCTTATTTTGTGCACCAGAACGATTTCGGCACATATGAGAAAAGCGCTTTCCGTGACGGAGAGACCACCGAGGCGGAGCTCAGGAAAAGGTTCCAGTGGAAACACAGGATAGATTTTGAGCCTGAGACCGTGGGTGTGCTTGAGTTCAACAAGCTGAGCGACGAGTATTTCCTGAAGGATTATTACTACAACGAATATGAGCAGAACAACCGCATTCCGCCCAATTACGTGTCGGTGATATCCTCCAAACAAAATTATACCTTCAGTCTTCTTGCTAACAAGAGGTTCAACGATTTCTTCACCGTTACACAGAAATTGCCGGAGGTCAAACTTGATATACCGGACCAGCGTCTATGGAAAACACCTCTTTACTACAGGTCGGTCTGGAGCGCCACGGCTTTTGAAAAGGATTACGCTTTCCTGGCGCAGCCCACAGAAAAAACCGAAAGGCTGGACACGTATCACAAGTTCTCTTATGTGACCAAACTTGGTCCGGTCAACGTGACGCCCTTCGGTGAATTCCGTGGCACGCTTTATTCCAAGCGCAAAAATGATTCAGAAGGTGCTGCACGCATGATAATGTCCGCGGGTGTGGATGTATTCTCGCGTTTTCACCGTGTTTACGATTATCACACGGATGCCCTGGGGCTTGATATCAACGGGTTGCGGCATATAGTTGTACCGAAGATGACGTATTTTCACCGTTTTGATCCCACAATTGATAAGAACAAGCTTTTTCAGATGGATAGCATCGATGCGATCGACAAGGATAACGTCGTGAATCTGGGGCTTGAGAGCAAGCTGCAGACCAAGCGCAAGATCAACGGCCAGATGAAATCGGTTGATCTGTTGAGGTTCTTGACCAGCGTGGATTACCGCTTCAGGATGAAGAAGAAAAGTCTGGGACTGGAGGACGGCGGGGATTTCGAGGACCTGAAGTTCGATCTTGAACTCCGGCCCTACAGCTGGTTCTTTATACAGAACAAGCTGGAAATAACACCCCATTCGGAGTCCATAAAAAGCGCAAGCGTGGAGTTTTCCCTCAACCCGTTCGATTCTTTCGACATGGCTTTCGGATACCGATACGAACACATGGCACCGGTGCCTCGTAACCAGCTTACCTATGATATGAGCTACAGGTTCAATCCCAAATGGAAGGTCGGTCTCTACCAGAGATATGACCTGCAGGATAACAGCGTGGAGGAGCAGCAGCTTTCTGTCGTACGGGACCTGCATTGCTGGGAGGTTGAACTTGCTTACAACATCAAGGGCAGTAATTTTGTCGAAGATAATTTTACTTTCTGGCTGGCCTTCAAGATAAAGGCCTTCCCGGACTTACCCATAGGGCTTGACAGGTCTTTCGAGAAACGGCCCCCCGGGGAACTGCTCGGCCGGTAATAATCGATATAAACCCTTCTAAATAGTATTCTTACGCATCTCCGCCCGAATCTGTTGCGGTCAGGGGGGTGATGTGCTATAATCACACTCTAAATAAATGGACTTCTTAATAATAATAGAATTTTTAACTATTATACCGGGGGAGTATTTATAATGAAACTGACCATAGTTGGTACCGGTTATGTCGGGCTGGTCACCGGGACCTGTTTTGCCGATCTGGGAAACCAGGTTATCTGCTCTGATAACGACGAGAAGAAAATACAGAAACTCAACGAAGGCGGCATACCGATATACGAGCCGGGACTGGAAGAGCTGGTCAAGAAGAACCGCGAAAAGGGCCGGCTCAGTTTCACCACTGACATAGCTCAGGCGGTGAGATCGAGCGACGTGATATTCATCTGCGTGGGAACCCCTCCGCGTGAGGATGGCAGTGCCGATCTGACAGGTATAGAGAAGGTATCCAGGGTTGTTGCCGAGAACATGGATTCATACAAGCTTATCGTGGAAAAAAGCACGGTCCCCGTTGAAACGGGTGAGTGGGTGAAAAGCACCATAGAGACTTTCAAGAAGAACGGTTCGGATTTCGATGTTGCCTCCAATCCCGAGTTCTTGCGGGAAGGATCAGCCATCGAGGATTTTATGTCTCCGGACAGGGTTGTTATCGGTGTCGAGTCGGATAGGGCTGAAAAATTGCTCCGGGAACTTTACGAGCCGCTTGAAACCAGGATAGTAGTCGCGAACATCAAGGGTGCTGAGATAATCAAGCATGCTTCCAACTCGTTCCTAGCGACCAAGATCTCGTTCATAAATGCAGTAAGCAATATATGCGACAGGGTAGGCGCGGATATCAACGACGTCGCCGAGGGAATAGGGCTTGATTCCAGGATAAACAGGTATTTTCTCAAGGCGGGCATAGGCTTCGGAGGTTCATGTTTTCCGAAGGACCTTAAGGCGTTCATACATATATCCGAGAAAATGGGTTATTCGTTCGGGATGCTCAAGGAAGTGGAAAGAATAAACGAGCAACAGAAAGACATCGCCATGAAGAAAATGACCGAAATGCTCTGGAACCTTCCGGAGAAGGTCATAGGGGTCTGGGGGCTTTCATTCAAGCCGAATACCGATGATATAAGGTGCGCTCCGTCGATTGACCTCATCAAAAGACTGCTTGAAGCGGGCGCCAGGATAAAGGCCTTCGATCCGGTCGCCATGGACAATGTCAGGCAGGAACTGGGAGAAGCGGTCGAATATTGCAAAAGCGCCTACGAGGCGGCGCGGGATGCTGATTGCGTTGTGCTTATGACCGAGTGGAATGAGTTCAAGGAGATAGATTTCTCGAAGGTTAAAAACATGATGAACCAGCCCGTTATGCTGGACGGGCGGAACGTGTATGATCCTGAAAAAATGAAGGCAATGGGGTTCAAATACATGGGCATGGGAAGATAAGCCCGGAGCGTTCCTGATCGCGCGGGGAGTGTGATGATAGAAGGAGTCAATGTAAAAAAACTCAAGGTTATTCCGGATGAGCGCGGGAGGTTAATGGAAATACTGCGGTGTGATGACGATATCTTCCAGAAATTCGGACAGGTGTACATGACGACGGCTTTACCCGGCATAGTGAAAGCCTGGCATTACCATAAGAAGCAGACCGACAATTTCACCTGCATAAGCGGGAAAATGCGTCTGGGGCTTTATGACGGCCGGGAGGGATCGCCCACTCGCGGCAAGGTCGAAGAATACATAATAAGCCTTGATAATCCCATGCTCATACAGATACCGCCCGGAGTATATCACGGGTTTAAATGCATAAGTGCCGATGAGGCGGTGGTCATAAATACGGTCACCGAACCGTATGACCCGTCCGACCCCGATGAATACAGGGTGGACGCTTTTGATAACGATATACCGTTCGACTGGAAGAAGGATCAGTAAGTTCACCGACAGGAAACAGGGGAGATGACATGAAAGGCGTAGTACTTGCAGGAGGCCTGGGGACACGCCTGTTCCCGCTAACCAAGATAACCAACAAGCATCTTCTGCCGGTTTATAACAAACCCATGATCTATTATCCGATAAGGACGCTCGTGGATGCGGGTATAAGCGAGATCATGGTGGTGACCGGGGGGGATCATGCCGGCAATTTTCTCCGGCTTTTGGGTAACGGGCATGAGTTCGGTCTTAAAGGGATCAATTACGCCTACCAGGAGAAAGAAGGCGGCATAGCAGAGGCCCTGGGGCTTGCGAGGCATTTCGCGGAAGGTGACCGCCTCGTGGTCATTCTTGGCGATAATATACTCGAGAAGGGCATTTCTGATCAAGTGAAAGCTTTCAGCGAGCAGGAGCGGGGAGGCAGGGTACTTTTAAAGGACGTGGAACACCCGGAACGGTTCGGGGTCGTGGAATTCGACCAGGAGAGGATCGTGCGTATCCACGAAAAGCCTAAGAAACCCCAGTCAAATTTCGCGGTCAGCGGTGTTTATATGTACGATGATCAGGTGTTCGATTTTATTGACAGTCTCGAGCCTTCCGACCGAGGCGAGCTTGAGATAACTGACGTGAATAACATGTATCTTGAAAAAGACCAGCTTGAATATTCAAAGATCGACGGTTGGTGGACGGATGCGGGGACCTTCGATTCCCTTTTGAGGGCCAACCAGCTGGTCGCTGATAAGGTAAGAAAATCCTCCGGAGGGATATCATGAGATTACTTGTTACAGGCGGATGCGGGTTCATAGGGTCCAATTTCATAAAGTTACTTTTAGGCCGCTACAAGGACGCCCGTATAACCAATCTCGATAAGCTGACCTACTGCGGTAACCCCGATAACCTCAAGGATGTTGCCGCGGACTCCAGGTATACTTTCGTGCAGGGGGATATCTGTGACGAGAAGCTGGTGGATGACATGGTGCGTGACGCTGATGCGGTGGTCAATTTCGCAGCGGAGACGCATGTCGACAGGTCCATAAAATATCCCGATGACTTTATCCGGACCAACGTTCTCGGCGTGAAAACGCTTCTGGAAGCCTCCAGAAGGGCCAAGGTCAGCAGGTTCCTCCAGATAGGCACCGATGAGGTATATGGAAGCGTGGAAGAGGGCCTGTCCAAGGAAACCGATCCGCTCTTTCCCAGAAGCCCTTATTCGGCCACCAAGGCAGCGGGGGACCTCCTGGCCCTCTCTTATCATAAGACCTACGGCTTGCCGGTCGTCGTTGTAAGGAGCTCGAATAATTTCGGGCCATATCAGTATCCTGAGAAGGTCGTCCCGCTTTTTATCACGAACCTGCTTGAATCGCGTAAAGTACCCCTTTACGGGGACGGGGGTAATATCAGGGACTGGCTGTATGTTGAGGATAACTGCAGTGCGATAGACCTCGTATTGCATAAGGGTGATGTGGGCCAGATCTACAATATCGGAGGGGGTAACCTTCTCAGCAACCTTGAGCTTACCGACAAGATACTCGCCGCCATGGGTAAGAGCAGGGACATGATCGAATATGTCAACGACCGCCCGGGTCATGACAGGCGTTACGCGCTGGACAGTACAAAGGTCAAACAGCTCGGCTGGAGCCCGGGAAAAAGCTTTGAGGAAAACCTCAAAAGGACCATAGAATGGTACGAGAATAACCGCAAATGGTGGAAAACTCTTAAACAGAAGGCTGAGATCATAGAATGGTGAGGACGGGTTCATGAACAATTTTAACGCTCTAAAGAAAAAAATACGCGAGAAAACAGCGGTAGTCACCGTGGTGGGGCTCGGTTATGTGGGTTTGCCCATAGCCCTGGAGTTCTGCAAGAAGGGCTTTACGGTCATCGGGTTCGATACCAGTGAAAAAAGGATAAGAAAACTCAGGAAGAAAGAGTCCTACATAAACGATATCTCCTGCGAGGAGATACGCAAGATATTTAAAAAAGGGGAATTCACGCCCACAACAAAAGACAAAGTGCTTTCGTCCTCGGACGTGATAATAATATGCGTTCCCACGCCTTTAAGGAAGATAAAGGACCCGGACATCTCATACATCATAAGGGCGAGCAAAACGCTGAGTTCAAGGATGCGTCCGGGACAGCTCATAGTGGTCGAAAGTACAACCTATCCGGGCACGACGAGGGACAAGATCCTTCCCGAGCTTCTGAAGAGCGGGTGTGTCTTGGATGAGGACTTCTTTCTTGCGTTCTCTCCCGAAAGGATAGATCCGGGCAACAAGAAATACGGGTTCACCAATATACCGAAGGTGGTGGGCGGGTTGACCGACAGCTCTACAAAGCTTGGTGAGCTTTTATACTCGAAAGTAGTGAAAAAAGTGGTGGGGGTCTCAAAGACGGAGGTCGCGGAGGTGACCAAACTGCTGGAGAACACTTTCAGGATAGTCAACATAGCTCTTATAAACGAGTTCGCCATGCTCTGTGACAAGCTGGATATCGATGTTTGGGAGGTTATAAGTGCCGCATCTACCAAACCGTTCGGGTTCATGCCTTTTTACCCGGGTCCTGGCATAGGAGGCCACTGCATACCCGCCGATCCGATGTATCTTTCCTGGAAGGCGCGAACAGTGGGATTTCGCACTGAAATGATCGATCTTGCCGCCCAGATCAATCGCATGATGCCCGTCCATGTTGTCAGGAGGATAGGCAGGATACTTAAAAAGAGGGGGCAGAAACTGGAAGATGCCAAGGTGCTGGTAGTCGGGGTCACCTACAAGAAGGACGTGAACGACCTGAGGGAATCTCCCGCACTTGACATGATATCCGCGCTCCAGAAGAGAAAAGCCGGGGTAAAATATCACGACCCGTACATACCTTATCTGGATATATCAGGGATAAGGTCAAGGTCCGTCAACCTAACTCCCGGGCTACTGAAAAAGCAGGATATAGTGCTCATTGCGACAGACCATAGTGACCTTGATTATGCGAAGATAGTTCGTAATTCAAAACTCGTTTTTGATACAAGGAACGTTCTGGAAGAGAAGAGCATTAAATCGGACAATATAATAAAACTGTAGAAGGATAAAGGAGACTTTATAATGAAATATCTGGTGACCGGAGGAGCTGGATTCATAGGTTCCAATATCACCGAGGAACTCCTCAGGCAGGGCAAGGACGTAAGGGTGCTTGATGATCTTTCCACGGGCAGAGAAGAGAACCTTGCTCCGTTTATGGGGAAAATAGATTTCCGAAAGGGTGATATACGTTCCGAAGAGGACGCGCGGGAAGCTCTTCGTGGCATTGATTTCGTTCTGCACCAGGCGGCGCTTCGCAGTGTTGCCAAGAGCGTCGAGAGGCCGGTGCCGACCAACGACGTAAATGTCAACGGTACTTTGAACTTTCTAATGGCAGCGAAAGAATCGGGTGTTAGAAGGGTGGTGTACGCTTCCAGTAGTTCCGTTTACGGCGATCGCAGGGATTATCCCCAGCAAGAGTCTTTCGCCCCCCAGCCGATATCGCCCTACGCGGTCAGCAAGCTTGCTGCCGAATATTACTGCAGGATGTTCAGCAAGACCCTGGGGCTTTCAACGGTCTCTCTCAGGTATTTCAACGTGTTCGGTCCCCGGCAGAATCCCGAATCCAAGTATTCGGCGGTAATCCCGGCTTTTATTGAAAGGCTCTCCAATGACCAGCCGTGCATGATCGACGGCGATGGTTCACAGTCAAGGGATTTTACCTATGTGTCCAACGTGGTTGATGCCAATCTGGCCGCTTGTGAGGCCGAAGGGGTCGAAGGAGAGGTCCTCAACGTGGCCTGCGGTTCTGACCATTCGGTTAATGAAGTGGCCGAGGAACTTAAGAAGATAATGGGCAAGGATATTGAATCCGTTCACGGTCCCAGAAGGCCGGGCGATGTGGACAGGACGTTCGCTGATGTCACCAGACTGAAAGAGAAGTTAAAGATCAGGTCATTTGTGGGTTTTCATGAAGGCCTGGAAAAGACGGTGGAGTGGTTCGTAAATAAACACCGCAAGTAATGATCATGATGAATAGTTCCATTTATATATTGGGCCTTTCGGCTTTTTTCCGGGATTCGGCGGCGGCTCTTATCAAGGACGGCGCGATAGTGGCCGCGGCCCAGGAGGAGAGGTTCACCAGAAAAAAGCATGACGGTTCTTTTCCCTGCCGGGCTGCGGGATACTGTCTGAAAGAAGCGGGTATACGCGCAGAAGAACTGGACGCGGTAGCTTTCCACGGCACGGAGAACCGTGAAATCGCGGAAAAACGCATTCGCGAAGATCTCGGTTTCAGGGGAAAGGTGCTTTTTATCGACCACTATAGATCCCACGCTTCCAGCGCGTTCTATCCTTCGCCTTATGAACAAGCCGCCGTTGTGACACTTGACGATATTTCCTCTGAGGTGACCGGCAGTTTGTCCCTGGGAAGGGGCAATTCCCTGGTGACGCTCGAAGAAATGAGATCCCCGGATTCGCTGGGGCTGCTTTATTCTGCCTTCACGCATTATTGCGGGTTCAGCGTCAATGCCGACGAATATAAGCTCATGGGCCTTGCCCCTTACGGGGAAGGAACGTATGTCGATACCATACTTGACAATATACTGAAGATAGAAGAGGACGGCACTTTCAGCCTAGATGGTTCTTATTTCGACGAAAGATGCGTGCACTCTCTGACTAACGGTAAATTCGATGAGCTGTTCGACGGAGTCCGGAGAAGGCCCTGGGAGAAAATAGAGAAAAAGCACATGGACCTGGCCAGGTCCGTCCAGATCGTCACGGAGATGGCGGTCAAGGCCATAGTCTTGCGCGCGAAAGAGAAGACCGGTCTCAGGCATCTGTGTATGGCCGGATCGGTTGCCTTGAACTGTGTTTCCAACGGGAAGCTCCTGGAGGAGGGTTGTTTCGAAGGCATCTGGATACAACCCTCCTCCGGAGATGAGGGGGGAGCGCTGGGAGCGGCATTGGCAGCCTATTACGGCAGCCTCCGTGGAGCAAGAAAGACAAGTGGTTCTTCCGATGCGCAGAACATGAGCCTGCTTGGACCGTCCTACACCCAGGAACAGATCGAAGCATATCTTGTTGAGAACGATATAGTTCACCGCAAGATGGACACCGAGGAACTCCTTGATACTGTCGCGGACCTGCTCGCGGGGCAGAACATAATCGGATGGTTCCAGGGGAGGATGGAGTATGGTCCCAGAGCCCTGGGTTCAAGAAGCATACTTGCCGATCCCCGCTGCAGGCAGATGCAGTCGGTGATCAACGACAGGGTCAAGTACAGGGAGCCGTTCAGGCCCTTCGCTCCCAGCGTGCTTTTTGAAAGGCGCGGGGATTATTTCCGGATGCGGGGGGAAAGTCCTTATATGCTTTTCGCGGTAGGCCTTAATGAACAGAAGAGACTGAACGGTGCGGTCAATGGGAAGCTGAAGGGTATGGATAAGCTCCGCATAAGGAGGTCGGAGGTAGCCGCGGTCACTCATATCGATTATACCTCGCGGGTACAGACCGTTACAGAATCCGGAAACCCCATGTTCCACGGTCTTCTCAAGAAGTTTTTTCAGCGACATGGATGCCCGATGCTGGTGAATACCTCCTTCAACATAAAGGGCGAGCCCATAGTATGCACCCCCGGAGAAGCTTATAATTGCTTTATGGGGACAGGTATCGATTACCTGGTAATGGATCGTTTTCTGATACGCAAGGAAGACAACCGTAAACGCAACGCAAAAAAAGAGGAGATCGTAACATGCGGATACTTTTGACCGGAGGTGCCGGATTTATCGGGTCACATCTCTCGGAAAAGCTCCTGAAAGATGGACATAAGGTCGTCTGTATGGATAACCTTATAACGGGTAATACTGAGAACATAGCGCATCTTTCCGGGAACGAAGATTTCGAGTTCATTAAACACGATGTTTCACGTTATATCTACGTTAAGGGCAAAATAGATTTCGTGCTGCATTTTGCCTCTCCCGCCAGCCCGGTGGATTACCTTAACCATCCGATCAAGACACTCAAGGTCGGATCTTTAGGTACCCATAATTCTCTCGGAGTGGCGAAGGAGCACGGAGCGGGTTTTCTTCTGGCATCTACGTCCGAGGTTTACGGCGACCCCCTTGTCAACCCGCAGCCTGAGACCTACTGGGGCAACGTTAATCCTGTAGGGCCCAGAGGGGTTTACGATGAGGCAAAACGCTTCGGAGAGGCCCTGACCCTGGCATATCACAGGACCCATGGCATCGATACCAAGATAGCCAGGATATTCAATACTTACGGTGAACGTATGCGCCACAACGACGGTCGGGTCGTGCCGACCTTCATTGATCAGGCGTTGAAGAATGAACCTCTTACGGTGTACGGTGACGGGTCGCAGACAAGGAGTTTCTGTTACGTGTCTGACCTCGTCGAAGGGATAGTCAAGCTGATGTCATCATCCCTCAACGAACCTGTTAACCTGGGTAATCCTGATGAGATGAGCGTTCTTGATTTCGCTAAGAAGATCAAGGCCATAACAGGCTGTTCCAGCGAGATAGTTTACAAGGACCTTCCTGTGAACGATCCCAAGGTGAGACGTCCCGATATCAGCAAAGCGAAAAAAGAACTGGGATGGCAGCCGACCGTAGGTCTTGAACAGGGCCTTGAAAAGACCATAGGATGGGCAAAAGGCAATTGAGGATTTTGAAGAACGGGAGAAAGTCCTTATGAATGATAAGCAAAAAGCAGAGGAAAGGGAAAGAAAGATGAACATACCGTTATTGGACCTTAAGGCACAATACCAGACGATAAAAGATCAGATAGACCAGGTTCTCGCGAAAGTTGTCGAAAGCCAGTATTTCATTCTCTCGCCGGAGGTGGCGGCGCTGGAGAGCGAGGTGGCGGATTATACTGGGGTCTCACATTCCGCGGGAGTGGCTTCGGGAACGGACGCGATAATACTCGCGCTAAAAGCGCTGGATATAGGCCCCGGTGATACAGTGATCACCACGCCTTTTACTTTTTTCGCGACGGCCGAATCCATTTCCATGGTCGGGGCGAAACCTGTTTTCGTTGATATAGAGCCCGATACCTACAATATAGACCCGGAGAAAGTCAGGGGATTGCTGGAAAATATGGACGAATCGGAAAAGAGGAGCGTCAAGGCGATAATACCCGTCCATCTTTACGGGCAGTGCGCCGATATGACCAGTTTGATGGATCTTGCGGAAAAGAACCGGCTCAAAGTTGTCGAGGACTGCGCCCAGGCCATCGGTGCGACACACACCGGCAGAAAGGCCGGAAGTTTCGGCGACGCGGGATGCTTCAGTTTTTTTCCCAGCAAGAACCTCGGCGGTTTCGGGGACGGCGGTATGGTCGTTTCTTCACGTGAGGATATTATTGAACGCGTCAAGAAGCTGCGTATACACGGAAGCCGGGAACAGTATGTTCATGACGAAATAGGATATAATTCACGCCTGGACAGTCTCCAGGCGGCCATTCTCAGGATCAAGCTTACCAAACTTGATGAATGGTTCAGCGGCAGGCAGAGAATAGCCGCGAAGTACGACGAAGCCTTTTCGGGGCTGGATATAACTATTCCAGCCGTAGCTGAGGGCAATATCCACACGTATCACCAGTACACGGTGCGTGTTGATGACAGGAACGGGCTTAAGCAGTATCTCAAGGATAAGGGAATAGCTGCCAGGGTATATTACCCGGTACCGCTTCACCTGCAACCCTGCTATAAGGACCTGGGGTATTCCATAGGCAGTTTTCCGGTATCGGAGAAAATGGCCGAGCACGTTCTTTCACTCCCGGTATATCCGGAGCTGACAGATGAAAAGGTCGAATATATCATAAGCTCGGTAACGGATTTTATCAACAGAAAGAGCTGAGGGCGATTTGAATTTTTTGGATAGATCCATCAAGGACAAGATACAGGGGACGCTGGACAGACTGATTTTCATCTTTTTTGCCGCCCTGGTCTTCTTCCTGCCGATATCAAACAGCGGCATAGAGATCTCCTTCGGGTGCATCCTCGGAGGGATGCTTATAAAGGCTTTTCTGAAGCCACCCCCTCTGGGTGAGGTGAAAAGGTTTCTTACTGACAGGATCAATCTGGCGGTACTTATTTTTTATCTGTGCTTGGCGCTTTCACTTTTTGCGAGCGGTCCTCTGGTCGGCAAGAGCCTGAGGGCGCTTATCACCAAGTGGGGTGAAGGTGTGCTTCTTTTCTACCTGGCGAGGATATTCCTCAGGAAAGAGCATCTCAGGCCACTGATTTACGTTTTCCTGGGATCGGCTTTTTTGGTATGTATTGACGGGATATACCAGAAGATATTCGGAGTTGATTTCCTGAGGGGGTTTCCCATAAAGCCGGTGGGGGGGCGCATGCCCCTGAGGGCCACCTTCAGCTATCATCCGGATTTTGCCACTTATCTGGTCGTCGCTTTCTTCGTGAACATGGGCATGTTCTTCTCGGAGAGGAGAAAGCTCCTAAAGGTGTTTTGCGCGTTACTTGCGCTGCTGATGATAATCAACGTTGCCTTTACTTATTCAAGGGGAGGGTGGGTTTCCTTCCTGGCGGTCTGCCTGATGCTGGGGCTTTTCATCCCCGAGAGGAGGGCAAGATCGGTCTTGCTGATCATGGGAGCGCTGTTTCTTGCGGGGCTTCTTTTCACTCCCGCGCTCAGGCAGCGTTTCATCTTTATTATACAGAAAGGGGGCGACGCCGGCAGGTTCAGGATATGGAAAGTAGCGTTGTCAATGTTCGAGTCTTCTCCTGTCATCGGGACGGGGCTGGGGCTTTTTATGGATAACTTCCCGAAATATTCCGATTCTTCCGCTCAATATGCCCATAACTGTTATTTGCAGATACTGGCGGAAACAGGCCTATTGGGTCTGGGCTCGTTCATATGGATGGTATGGAATTTCCTGGCCAAGGGTTTTGAAGAGCTCCGGACCAGGATAAACATGATACAGCTAGGCCTTTTTGGCGCGTTCAGTGCTTTTCTTATACACGCTTTTTTTGACACGCAGCTGTTTTCGCTCAAATTATCCATATTGTTCTGGGTTCTGGCGTTCCTGTTGGTAATATCCACCGCCTCTGGTGAACAAAAAGGCTGGATGAAATGAAGCTTTCTGTGCTGATGCCTGTCTATAACGAGAAGGACACGGTACTGGATATTCTCGATCTGGTCATGCGGATGGAAGTCGATAAAGAGATCATACTGGTCGATGACAACTCGACCGACGGTACCCGGGAGATCCTTCAGAAAGAGTTCGGCGAGGGAAAAGATAACGTGAGAGTGTTCTATCACCAGAAGAACCTGGGTAAGGGAGCCGCGGTAAGGACCGCTCTGGGGGAAGCAACAGGCGATTACATGATCGTGCAGGATGCAGACCTTGAATATTCCCCCCGGGACATAGAGAAGATGTTCCTCCTGGCGCGGGACAATTCCGCCAAAGCGGTCTTCGGTTCGAGGTTCCTGGAAACATGGCGGTCGACCAACCTTTTCCATTATGCGGTCAACAGGTTCTTCACGAGCATGACCAACATCCTTTACGGCAGCGCTTTAACGGATATACATACCTGTTACAAGATGGTGGAGATGGACACGATACGCGGTCTAGATATACATGCCGAAAGGTTCGCGTTCGATCCTGAACTTTGCGCGAAGCTTCTTAAAAGCGGCATCAGCATAGAAGAGGTGGCTATATCTTACAGGGGGCGCGACCATACAGAAGGTAAGAAGATAGGATGGCTGGACGGGTTTGAAGCCTTGTGGACATTGATACGGTTCAAGTTCCACAGTTAGGTCCTCCAGTACGAAGGAGCACGACATGAAAATATCCGTGCTTATGCCGGTATATAACGAGAAAAGGACCATAGAAGACATACTGCAGCTCGTTCGCGGCATCGAGCTGGACAAGGAGATCATCCTTGTGGACGATAAGTCCACCGACGGCACGCGCGAATTGCTTAAAGAGCTTTTCGGCGACCGGAAGGACGAGGTCAGGGTCATATATCACCAGAACAACAGTGGTAAAGGCGCATCGATACGGACCGCTCTGCGGGAAGCTACGGGTGATTATGTGATAGTGCAGGATGCCGATCTGGAGTATTCACCGCATGACATGGTCAAGCTGTATGAATGCGCCGAAGAGACGAAAGCCGTGGCCGTATACGGCTCCAGGTTCCTTGAGGGCTGGAGATCTACCTCATTTTTGCATTACATGGTCAACAGGTTCCTGACTTCCCTTACGAATGTTTTGTTCGGAAGCTCTCTCACGGATATGGAGACTTGTTACAAGATGATCAGGACCGATGTTATGAAGGAGCTTGATATACGTTCCAGCAGGTTCGAGTTGGAACCGGAGATCACCGCGAAACTCCTGAAGAAAGGTTACAGTATCAGGGAAGTGCCCATCTCGTACCGCGGCAGGACCTATGATGAAGGCAAGAAGATCGGGTGGCGTGACGGAGTAGAGGCGCTGTGGACCATCTTCAGGCAGAGATTTACCGGATGATTCTTCCTTATGAGCGTGACTTTTGAAAAAATAGTATTGCTGAGGACAGACCGTATCGGGGAGGTTCTCCTTTCGGCAGCGGCAGTAGGGGCTATAAAGGAAAAGAACCCCGGAGCGCGTATTGATTTCGTTACCTCCGAATATTCCAAGGGCCTTCTGGAAGGCCGCAGTGATATAGCAAAGGTGATGACCGCGGATACCATGAGCCGCGGGAACGTGTTTTCCAAGGCGCTTTCTCTCTCCCGGCAGTTAAGGGAGGGCGGATATGACGCGGCGGTGGTGTTCAACCCCCATAAAATGCTGCACCTGGCATGTTTTTTAGCGGGTATTCCCCGGCGAATAGGTTACGCCAGGAAATGGCCGTTCCTTCTCACTGACAGGATAGAGGACGACCGGCAAAAGGGGGACAGGCACGAGATAGAGTGCACTCTTGAGCTGCTGGAAAGAAGCGGGATAAGTGCCGGAAGACCGCACTTAATACTTGAAGTGGACCCCTCTTCTAGAAGTAAAGTCGCTGAACTTTTAGCCAAAAGAGGCGTGGACGAAGGCGGGGTTCTGGTATGCGTGCATCCGGGCAGCAGTAACCCCTCAAAAATATGGCCGGGGGATAATTATTCAGAGCTTATTCAGAGGATCAGGAATGATCTTGGTTATGAAGTCGTGGTCCTGGGCGATGTGAAAGAAGCCGGTCTGGCTGACAGGATCGTTCATAAAGCCGATGCCGGGGCCTTTAACCTGGCCGGGGAGCTCGACCTGAAATGCCTGGCGGCGCTTCTGAAGAGGGCGGATCTTTTCATAGGCAACGATACCGGCCCCATGCATATGGCTGCCGCCCTGAGAGTTCCGGTAATAGCCATATTCGGAAGGAATATCCCCGGAGTGAGCCCCACAAGATGGGGCCCCTGGGGAGAAGATCATATCGTTCTGCACGAGGATTTGGGCTGCGACCCCTGTTTTGATAGGGACTGCCAGAAGGAGCATGAATGTCTGAGGGCCATAACGGTTGATAAGGTCTATGAATCCGTTAAGAGGCTTCTACCGGAGGGAAACCGAAGACAGCGTTGATGAAAAATATACTGATAGCCAACATATTCGGCATAGGCGATGTTCTTTTTACCACGCCGCTCATATCCGGCATAAAAGATAGCGCCCCTTCTGCACGGGTGGGTTATCTGTGCAATGCCAGGACCAGGGACATAGTAAGCATGGTCCCGGGTGTGGAGGATATTTTTGTTTACGAAAAAGACGAACTTACACGGCTTTGGGGATTTTCCAAGAGACAGTACCTTGAGTATCTGCGGGATCTATTTACCGGGATAAAGGGAAAAAGATATGATACCGTTTTTGATTTTACGCTTTCACGGCAGTTCGGCCTTTTCTTCGCGTTGTGCGGCATACCCGAAAGGGTGGGCCTGGATTACAAGAAAAGAGGCGTTTTTCTAACGAGAAAGATCCCCTTTACGGGGTTCGAAGGCCGGCATGTGGTTGAATATTACATGGACCTATTAGAAACTGCCGGGATCGAACCCCGTGACAGGCAGATGAAGCTGGTTCCCGACAGGGAAAGCCTTGAGAGGGCTTCTGAATATTTGGCCGGAAGAGGCGCCGGGGAAGGACCGCTGGCTGCTATTATCCCGGGCGGAGGCGCAAGCTGGGGCAAGAATGCCTCCCGGAAAAGATGGTCTGCCGAAGGCTTCAGGCGTGTGTCCGATCTGCTTGTGCGGCAGGGCTTCAAAGTCGCGATATTCGGGGACCCTTCTGAAAGGGATATCTGCAGGAGGATATCCGAGGCCATGGAAGAAGAACCAGTAACAGTTGAGAATGATCTTTCGCTCAAGGATTACGCGGCTTTATTGAGCCTTTTTGATGTTGCGGTGTGCAACGACGGGGGGCCTTTGCATATGGCAGTCGCTCTGGGGCTCAAGACGGTTTCCGTTTTTGGTCCTGTAGATGACAAAGTTTACGGTCCGTATCCACCAGGTGGAGATCACCGGGTGATAACCGCTTCTGAAGTGCCCTGTAGGCCATGCTACACGAAGTTCAAACTTCCGGTTTGCGAAAATGAAATGAGGTGTCTTAAGGGGATAGAGCCGGAAACGGTCCTCAAGGCATGCGTGGAACTAATGAAAAGAAAGAGCGATCAGAAGAAAAGAACACCTTGATCGCGGGAAATATAAGGAGTTTCGATGGGAAAAGTTCCGGTATCAGTTGTTGTCATAACTAAGAACGAACAGGATAATATCGATGAATGCCTAAAAAGCGTCAAGTGGGCCGCTGAAGTGATAGTCGTCGACGACCAGAGCAGCGACTCGACAAGGGACATCGCGGCCGAATATACTGATAAGGTATTCGTAAGGAAGATGGAGAACGAGGGCAGGCACAGGAACTGGGCTTATGACCAGGCTTCTTATGACTGGGTCCTCAGTCTGGACGCTGATGAACGGGTTACCGAAGAGCTGGCCCGTGAGATCGCGCAGCTGGTTTCTGGCGAAACCGAATATACCGGATATACCATCCCCAGACGTAATTACATAGGGGACCACTGGCTGCGGTACGGAGGGGAATACCCCGCGGCGCAATTGAGGTTTTTCCGCAAGAGAGATTTCAGGTACGAAGAGGCCGAGGTGCACCCGCGCGCTTTCATGGAAGGAGAATGCGGTCATCTCAGCGGTGATATCATACATTATTCCCACAGAGATATTGCCGATTATCTCAGGAGCCTCAACGGCCAGACAACACTTGAGGCGAGAAAATGGTATAATACCGGAAGGAATATGAGCCTGGGCCACGCTATTTGGAGATCTTTTGACAGGTGCTTTTACCGCCGGCTTCTGCGAAAGCGGTCCTACGGGGACGGAGTATACGGTCTAGCCGTGGCGGTTTTCAGCGGCCTTTACCAGATAGTGAGCTATTTCAAGTACTGGGAAATGAAGCAGAAGGCCCAGAATAAGGAGGAAAGCCACGATGAGGGCTGAATGTGACATTATATTACTCAGTTACGAAAATCCCGATCTCCTGGAAAAATGTGTCCAGAGCGTACTTGAACATACCAGGGTTCCTTCACGCCTCATAATCGTGGATAACGCGAGTAAGGACCCGGCTGTTTCCGGGTATCTTCACAAGATCCACGGCAACAGCAGAGTTTCGATCGAAAAAGTCTTCAGCGAGCGGAATGCCGGTTTCGCCGCGGGAATGAACAAGGGAATGAGGCTTTCCGAGGCTCCTTTCGTCTGCCTTTTGAACAATGATTGCATAGTCACCGAAGGGTGGCTCGAAGAGCTTATAGCGGTCGCATCAAGCGGCGAGGATATAGGCATAGTCAATCCCCAGAGCAATACCTTCGGTTCAAGACCCGATGAGGGCGCCTCGATCGACGACCACGGTAAACTTCTGCGTTACGGTAAAGGCAGGTTCGTTGAGCTCGGACACGCGGTGGGCTTTGCCTGCCTGATAAAGAGGGATCTGATCGATAAGATAGGCTATCTGGACGAAGCGTTCCGCGGCGTATGTTACGAGGACACAGATTATTCCGTAAGAGCTCAGAGAGCCGGTTATATCTCCGTCATGGCAGAGGGGTCGTATGTCTATCATTTCGAGCAAGCTTCGAGGAAGGACCTCAAGGACAGGGAAGATGTATACAGAAAGAACAGAGAGCTTTTCGAAAAAAGGTGGGGGAGGTTACTAAGGGTTCTCTTCTTTGACCCGGCTTCGGAAAGACAGGGCAGAGTTCCCGAAAGATATGAGACAATGAAGGGCCTGGCACGGCAAAGAATGATAGTTGAGATGCGTCTTTTGCGTAATGTCCCGGAAGAGGGGAGGTTCATGGGGCCCGATCGCAGGAAAATGACAAGGCACGCTGATGTTTCAGTGAGGACTTTTTCCCGGGGATCAGCTTTTTTTTCGGTTCTCTGGCGGGTGATGACAAAAAAGAAAAAGTTCGATGCTATCATTGTTCCGGGAGGATTCCTTATGCGCGTTTTGCGCCTTCTCAAGCCTTTTCATGGCGGGGAAGTTTTCTCTATCAAGAAGAAATCCCTCGTCATGGCGGGTAACGGCATGTTGTATGACCTCAATAATCCTTCTTCCATGGCGGAATATCTCAGAAACAGAAAAAAGCGCGGGTTTTCAGGGTAGGAGAACATGATCCATCTGAAAAAAGAACAGATCTTCAAGGGGGTACTGCTTGTCTGGCTGCTGCTCTGGGGCGTTTTTCTCATCAGGCAGGAGAAGGACGGGCAGTACAGCTCTCTTTTATACGCGTATACACATACATCGAGCCAGACGCTGGAACATATCTATGGCAGCGGACTTTATCAGCTGGCCATCTATTGCGAAGAGAAAATGTCCGGAGGCTCCACGTATAAAACAGCTGGGTTCGGAACCTTGTCCCTGGATGAGGTGAGGCTAAGGTATCTTCTCTGGCCTTACAGGAAAGTGGAAAGGGATGCCGATTACATTGTGATGCACGGCGGGGCGGATGAACTGGCAGGTTACAAAAAAGTCGGGGAAGCTGGAAACGGCACCCTTTGGGTGAAAAGGAGCGCGGATCGATGGGGTTTGTAATAGCTCTTTTCTGGATGGCCGTTTCAGGGGTTTTTCTCGCGGCAGTTTTCCTGGGCGGGTTAAGGCGCAGGAAGGCGCAGGAAATACTTCCGCTTTCCTTCTTCTTGGGAGCCGGATTCGTCTCTTTCCAGTTTTTAACCCTGTACCTTTTCGACCGGGGATTCAGTATGCTCAATATCATTGCGCTTCCCGGGTTCATGCTGCTCACCATCGCGGCGATCTGGCTGCGAGGTGATCAGGTCCGGCCCGCAGCAGTCAGGATCAAACCGGCGCAAAAAGTTGCGGTCGTTGAAAAAATGCTGGCCGCGGGTATTCTGATACAGCTTGTCTGGGTTCTCCTCCAGGTTTTTCCGATGCCGGTGCATTCCCACGATGCGGTGGCCAATTACGCTTTCAAGGCGAAAATAATCAGCTTATCGGGCGCGATACCTGATGGCTTTTTTACATGGGGTGAAGCTACCATGTCCCATCCGGATTATCCGCTTTTATTGCCGCTTGTCGCTTCGTGGATCTATGCTTTCACCGGGTTCAGCTATTTCGGGGTCAACCTCCTCATGCCCGTCGTGTATATTTCCTTTCTGGTGCTTTTTTATGCCATCCTGAGAAAAAGTTTTCCCAGGAAGTACTCTCTTCTTGCGGTCTTTGTTCTTGCGACCATACCGCAGATCACGAATTACGCTACGATAATGTACGCTGATCTTCTTCTTGGTGCTTTCGTCTCCTGCGGTTTTCTGTATCTGGTGCAGTACATAAGAGGAGCTGAGAGGGCAGATCTTCTTCTTGCGGCGGCTTTATTCGCCATATCTATCTGGGTCAAGAACGAGGGAATGGTCTTTGCCGGGTGTTTCTGGGCTGCTCTTATCTTTTTTTACGCTAATTCGGACATGATAGCAAGAAAGCGCATGAGGAAAGAGTTTGTCACTGCTTTTCTTTTGATGTGCGTTATTACTGCTCCGTGGTTAACTGTCAGGATGCAGGCGGCGGCCAACAGTGACCTGGACATATCAGCCCTGACATTCAGCAGGTTCATTCAGAACCTCAAGGATATACCTCTGTTTTTGAATTTTCTGCAGCAGGAGGTCTTCGGTCCGAAAAAATGGAACATTTTCTGGGTGGTATTCATCGCGGTCTTGATATGGAAACGGAAACTGCTCTGTAGGGGGGATCGTCTCTACATGACGCTTTTCTTTGCTCTGGCCTTTGCCGGATACTTTTCTGCCTATATGCTGACCACCGGGGAGAACCTTTATTTTTACGTGAATACCACCATATCGCGTTTCATGATACATTTTTCGGGTATAGGTCTTTTTATAATGGCGGACCTTGCCTATAAAGATATTAAAGAAGTGGGTTTTACTGGCGGTCTGGATGATGGGTGAGAAGTACGTTTTCATAGACAGGGACGGTGTCATTAACCGGGACGGAGAAGGCCGTACTGAGCACGGATATATAACCGAATGGGAAGATTTCGAGTTCCTGCCCGGCGTACTTGATGCTTTGAGAGAGCTTACCGAAGCCGGTTACGAGAACGTGGTCATATCGAACCAGAAATGCGTCGGCAGGGGACTTCTTTCTTCCGACGGGCTGGAAGCGCTTACCGGCAAGATGCTGGAGGCGGTGCTGGAAGCAGGAGGGCGCATCCGCAGGGTATATTATTGCCCGCATCTTGATGAGGATGACTGTGACTGCAGGAAGCCCAAGGCGGGACTTTTCAAAAAAGCGAAAGAAGAATTGGGAATAAGCTCTTTTGAGGGCAGGTTCTTTATAGGTGATTCCCAGAGAGATATGCAGGCCGCCAGAAGAGCCGGGCTAGGCCGTATACTGGTCCTTTCGGGTAAGTCTTCGCGCCGGGATGCGGAGAGATGGGAATATGAACCGGACCATATTTGCCGGGATCTTCTTGAAGCGGCCAGGTATATCATCAGAAAGGACAGGGAAGAACAAGATGCCCGATAAGAAAAAGATAACAATACTGTACTCCACCGCCGGCATGGGACATAAGAAAGCGGCCATCGCCTTATACGACGCTTTCAGGAAAAAAACAGATGACGTCGATATTGAGATAATAGACGTGCTTGATTACGCCAACAGATTGTACAGGTTCCTTTATCTCGATTTTTATGTTTTCATGATGTCCAGGGCTAAATGGCTGTGGGGTATCCTGTACTATTTTTCCAACAACCTGATAGTGGAAAAGATCACGCAGAAGGCAAGGTGGGCGCTGGATCACAAATGCCTTCCTGGACTGGCGGAGAAGATCGCAAAAAAAGACCCCGATGCCGTTATCGCCACGCACTTTTTGCTGCCGAGCATAGCACCTTTTCTCAGGGAACAGGAAGGGTTCCGGGCTAAGATGTACACCCTGATAACCGATTACGGACCCCACGCCTACTGGCTTTCTGAGTTCATTGACCGTTTTTTCGTCGGGGCCGAACCGGTAGTGGAAGAGCTTGTGAAAAAAGGCATAGAACCGGATAAGATTACAGTGACCGGCATACCCACCACAGGCGAATTCATCCGGGACCATGACTTGCACGCGCTAAGAGAGAAATATGGTCTTGATCCCGGACGCAAAACCGTATTCATGATGAGCGGCGGTTTCGGGGTCGGTCCTATCGGTGAGATGCTCCTGTCCCTGAACAGTTGCGCCTGCGAGATACAGGTCATAACTGTCTGCGGACATAACAAGGCCACTTACCACAGCATACGCCAGTTGAAGGAGAGGCTCGATTATCCCCTCGTTCTTTTCGGGTTTACCGATAAGGTCGCTGAGCTCATGGCGGTCTCTGAGCTAATGGTCACCAAGGCCGGAGGCATAAGTGTCACCGAGGCTTTGAACATGCGCCTTCCTATGATTCTTTTCGGGTCCATACCGGGACAGGAGACATGGAACGAAAAGCTCCTTGTCTCTTCAGGCGCGGCAGAGAAGGTCGTGAAGGTGGAGGAGATACCCCCGGTGGTCGACAGGATACTGCTATCAGAGGATGTTTATGTTTCCATGGCCGAGGGGATAGACCGCATACGCAGGCCCGATGCTGCGGAGGCGATATTAGAGACGGTAATGCAGGAGATATGAAAAACAGGGAGTTCTGAATGAATGAGATAACCAACAATTTAAGGCGCGCAGTGGAGTCAGAGATGCTCGCGGGAGTTCATGAGATATACGTTCCTGAGGAAGCTTCTGTAGGGGCAACGGAAACCCTTGAAAGTCTGGAAAGCCGCGTCAAGACATGCGATGAATGTGCCCTTGCGGCCAGTCGTAATAACGTTGTTTTCGGGGAAGGCGATCCGCAGGCGGATCTTGTTTTCATAGGCGAAGCTCCGGGCAGGGATGAGGACAGGCAGGGGCGACCTTTTGTGGGACGGGCTGGCCAGCTGCTTACAAAGATAATCGAGTCCATCGGCCTTTCCAGGGAAGACGTTTACATATGTAATATCCTTAAGTGCAGGCCCCCGGGTAACCGGAACCCGCACCCGAGCGAGATAGCGGTCTGTTCGCCTTATCTTGTACGGCAGATAGAAATAATAAAACCAAGGGTCATTTGCGCTCTCGGGAAGTTCGCTTCCCAGACGCTTTTGGCGAGTGAGACCCCCATAAGCAGGTTGCGGGGAAGGTTTCACGATTATAAGGGTATTCAACTGATGCCTACCTATCATCCGGCGTATTTACTCCGTAACCCTTCGGGGAAGAACGATGTCTGGCATGATATGAAGGCGATCGCAAAGGTCCTGGGACTTGAGATCCCGGAAAGGAGGAGTCATGCTAAAAAATAGGAAACTGTCATTGATCTTCACGGTGGTGGTCGCGCTTCTGGTCCTTGCCACCAGCGCGTTCGCTCTTTTATCTAAAAAGCCGATCGATCTGGACAAAGTAGATGAAAAGGACATCGATAAAGAGATATTGAGGATGGGCATAATAGCCGAGCTTGATGCGGTTAACCTTTATGAGCAGATGGCAGCTACGGCCAAGGATGAAAGAGTGAGAAAGATCATGCTCCACACCGCCAAAGAAGAAAAGACCCACGTCGGGGAGTTCCAGGCGCTTTTGGTTATGATAGACCAGGAGCAGAAAGAAGAGCTCGTCGCTGGGGAAAGGGAGCTCATGGAAGAGCTTCAGGAAGAAGATTAAACCTTATTTAATCAAACAACATTTTAATCCTGTAATGCCGCAATACGTAGAAGTAGTTACCAACCTGCCGATCGACAGGGTTTTCCAGTACAAGTTGACCGGAAAGGAGAAGCACGCCCCCGAAATAGGTAAACGCGTGCATATACCTTTCCGTAACAGCAAGCGTATCGGTTACATTGTCAAGCTTGAGGACAGGCCCATGGTCAGCAAGCCCAGACCGCTTATCGATATCATCGACGAGGAACCATTGTTCACTCCGGAGATGATAAGGCTTGCCGGCTGGATAAAGGATAACTATTTCTGTTCCTGGGGGGAAGCCCTGGAGGCGATGATACCGGGCGCCCTGAAAAGGGGAAAGACCTCGATGACCACGCGCGCCGAGGAAGAGCCCAGGGATGTCATCCCCACCGAGCCCCATGTCCTGAACAGGCAGCAGCAGGAGGTGCTTGAAAGCATCAACCGCTGCCTGGACGAAGGCAGGCACGAAGTGTTCCTTCTGCACGGCATCACCGGAAGCGGCAAGACGGAGATATACCTGCAGGCCATGGAGAACGTCCTGAGCCGCGGCAGGGACGGGGTAATACTCGTTCCGGAGATTTCCCTCACGCCCCAGACCGTTGACAGGTTCATGTCCAGGTTCGACGACCGGGTGGCTGTGTTCCACTCCAGGATGCTCCAGAGCGTAAGGTTCAGGGAGTGGCGGAGAATAAAGAGCGGCCAGGCCAAGATGGTCGTCGGGCCACGCTCGGCGGTCTTCAGCCCTTTCAGCGATCCGGGCATCTTCATAGTGGATGAAGAACACGAGCCCAGCTACAAGCAGGAAGATTCGCCCAGATACCACGCAAGAGAAGTCGCGATCGAAAGGGCCAGGATGGCGGGTGTTCCGGTGATCCTGGGAAGCGCTACGCCTTCTATGGAATCATACCATAATGCGGTAAGCGGGAAGTACCGTCTTGTCGAGCTTACCCGGAGGATACATGAAAAAGAACTTCCCTGGGTCAAGATCGTCGACATGAGGATGGATTTCGATACCCGCGTCGGAAAGACAGTGGTCTCGCGTGTTCTTGCAGAATCCCTGCGTCAGGATATCTCCAAGGGGAATCAGGCGCTGATATTCCTCAACCGGAGAGGGTTTTCCACCTTCGTCATCTGCAGAAAATGCGGCCACCTGATGAAGTGCCCCAAATGCGATTCACCCATGGTCTTCCACAGGGATAAAAAGGAATTGATCTGCCATTATTGCAATGTAAGGATGGAACCGCCCAAGATATGCCCCGCGTGTAACAGCGATTACCTCATGTATAAAGGGACCGGTACGGAAAAGGTGGAGCAGGAGATAAAGAAGATCCTTCCGGAAGCCCGTCTTGCGCGCATGGATTCGGATACGATGAGTAAAAGAGGGGCGCATGACCGGGTGTTGAACGCTTTCAAGAAGCATGAACTTGACGTGATAGTGGGCACTCAGATGATAGCAAAGGGGCTTGATTTCCCGAAGGTGACTCTTGTGGGGGTTATTTCGGCAGATGCGAACCTGAACCTTCCCGATTTCCGTTCAGGCGAACGCACTTTCAATCTCATAACGCAAGTGGCCGGGCGCGCCGGAAGAGGGGACCTTGGAGGAGAGGTCATTGTGCAGACCTATTCTCCCGAGCATTATGCGGTGAGCATGGCGGCTAAACATGACTATAACGGGTTCTATTACAGGGAAGTGCGGTCCCGGCGTGAACTTGGGTTTCCCCCGTATGTGCATCTTATCAAGATAACTGTCAGATCACGCAAGGAAGAGAACGCAGAGAAGGTCGCAGAACGTCTTGCAAGGACCCTGATGAAGAAGATCAAGGGCCTGGATATGCTGGGCCCGGCACCCTCTCCGATGACGAAGCTGAGGGGATATTATAGGTGGAACGTGCTTATTAAGACAGAGGACAGGCAGACTATGGTAAAACAGTTGCGAAGTGCGCTCAAAGGCTTCCGCAAGGGGAGCGGAGTGTACATGGCTGTTGACGTGGACCCCATGTCGATGTAGACTACCGGTTGAAAGGATAAGATGCGCATAGTATTTTTCGGCACAGGAAAATTCGGCATACCTTCTCTGGAGAGGCTTATTCAGAGTAACCATGAGGTTATAGCCGTTATCAGTCAGCCCGACAGGAAAAAAGGGCGGGGCATGAAGATACAGCCCACTCCCGTCAAGGAGTTCGTTTGGACGATGCGCCCGGAAATAGAGGTCATACAGCCGGAAAAGGCGTCCGAAAAAGGATTCATAGCCCATCTTGCAACGATGAAAGCGGATCTTTTCGTGGCGATAGATTACGGGCAGATACTTTCCGGGGAGCTTTTGGAGGTTCCCGCCAGGTATTGCGTTAATCTCCACCCCTCGCTCTTACCCAGGTACAGGGGGCCCGCTCCGGTGGCCTGGGCTATACTCAACGGAGAGAGAACAACGGGCAATACCGTTATCAGGATGAACGAGAGAATGGACGCGGGTGATATCCTTTTACAGAAGAAGATGCCCCTTAAAGGAACCGAAACCAGAGGCGAACTTTTGAAAAGACTTTCCTATGAGGGGGCTGAACTTGTATTGAAAGCCGTTGAACTTATCGATTCAGATGCCGAGAATCTGGTTGAACAGAATGAAAAGGCGGCTACTTATGCTCCCAAGCTATCCCGTGAGGTTGCCAGGATAGACTGGAAGGATAGTGCCGAGGACATCGAGCGAAAGGTGAGGGCCATGCAGCCACGTCCGGGGGCTTTCGCGCGGATAGACCGTAAAACGCTCAAGATAATCGAAGCTGGTGTCGTTGAAACCGCCCGCACTAAAGGTAAGCCGGGAACGGTGGAGACAACGAACGGGTTTATCGTAAATACAGGCAAGGGAAAGCTTTATGTAAAAAAGCTCCAGTTGGAAGGGAAAAGACCCATGACATCAGAAGAATTCCTTCGCGGTTTCCGTGTTGAGGGGGGAACTGCCTTAAAGTGAAGATCTTGCTCCTCGGAAGGCATCCGCACTAGAGTAGATTTATCCATCAAAAAAAACTATTGAACGATTCGGCGGTAGGTTATATAATACTCACTTCTATTTTAATGTTCCGGAAAGAGTACTGGAATAATTTGATGTAAACAATTGTAAGGAGGAAAGATGGCGATCAAGGTAGGAATCAATGGATTTGGCAGGATCGGAAGAATGGTCTTCAGGATCATGGAAAAGCGTGGCGGGTTCGAAGTTGTGGCTATAAACGACCTTACCGATGCCGAGACGCTGGCCCACCTTTTAAAATACGACTCGGTGCACGGCAGGTTCAACGGTACTGTCGAGGCGAAAGAGAACTCTATCGTGGTTAACGGTAAAGAGATACAGGTCCTCAGCGTGAAGAACCCGGCTGAGCTTCCCTGGAAGGAAGAAGGGGTGCAGGTGGTCATAGAGTCGACCGGTGTTTTCAGGACCAGGGAAAAGGTGGCGATGCATCTTGAGGCCGGCGCTGAGAAGGTCATTTTGACGGTGCCCCCGAAAGATGAGATAGACAACATGATAGTTCTCGGCGTGAATAACGATGCGCTGAAGGATTCTGACAAGATAGTATCGAACGCCTCGTGCACTACGAACTGTCTTGCTCCGATGGTGAAGGTGCTTAACGATGCGTTCGGACTGGAAGAGGGTCTTATGACCACGGTACATGCTTATACCAACGACCAGAAAATTCTGGATATGCCGCATAAGGATCTCAGAAGGTCCCGCGCTTGCGCTGAGAGCATCATACCTACTACAACCGGTGCCGCTAAAGCCGCCGGTAAGGTTATACCGCAGCTCAGCGGAAAGCTCAACGGTATGGCCATGAGAGTGCCGGTAAGAGATGGCTCCGTCGTGGATTTCGTTGGCACGGTAAAGAAAAAGGTTACCGTTGAGGATATCAACGCGGCAATGAAGGAAGCCGCCGAAGGTTCGCTCAAGGGTATAATGGAGTATACCGAGGATCCGGTGGTATCAGTGGATATCATAGGCAATCCTCATTCCTGCATTTTCGATTCGCTCGCGACGATGGTCATGGGCGATAAGATGGTCAAGGTGGTCGGTTGGTATGACAACGAATGGGGTTACTCAAACCGCGTTGTCGACCTTGTCGGTCACATCGCCAAATAATTCCCCTCCGGGAATATGCAGAAACACGTGCGCCGGGGACACCTTTTATCTAGTGAAAGGTCTCCCCGGTGGCAGTAAGGAGGTATCTGATGAAAAAGACTCTTGCAGACGTTCAGTTGAAGGGGAAAAGGGTTCTTATGAGAGCGGACTTCAACGTTCCGCTTGATGAAAGGCGCAACATCACCGATGACAGCCGTATAGCGGCGGCGCTCCCTTCGATAAGGTACATACTGGATAACGGCGGGAAACTCATACTGATGAGCCATCTGGGCAGGCCTAAGGGTGAGGTCAAATCCGAGTTCTGCCTTGATCCGGTGGCCGACAGGCTTTCGTCTCTTCTTAAAAAGAACGTCAGGAAGCTGGATGACTGCGTAGGGGAAGACGTGGAGGATGCTGTTTCGAACATGCAGCAGGGCGATGTAATACTCCTGGAGAACCTCAGGTTCCACAAGGAAGAGAAGAAGAACGATCCCGATTTCGCCAAGCAGCTTGCTTCGCTGGGTGACATTTTCGTGGAAGACGCTTTCGGTACCTGTCACAGGGCTCATGCTTCCACCGTGGGAGTGACCGAATACTTGCCCAGTGTCGCGGGACTCCTCGTTCAGAAAGAGATAGAGTATTTCGAGAAGGTTACGAAGGATCCTGACAAGCCTTTCTGTCTTATACTGGGAGGGGCGAAGGTATCCGACAAAATACCGGTTATCGAGAACATGCTCGATAAAATAGATTTTCTGCTTATAGGCGGGGCCATGGCCTATACCTTCCTTAAATCGAGGCTCAAGGGTATAGGCTCCTCAAGGCTTGAGGAGGAGATGATGGATACCGTCAACAGGATATTCGAGCTTGCCAGCAATAAGAACGTTGGCATTTTCCTTCCGACGGATCATGTGGTGGCCAGGGAGATCAAGGAAAACGCTCGCGGTAAGGTGGTCAAGGAACATATTCCCGACGGATGGATCGGTCTCGACATAGGACCGGACACCGTCAAGAAATTCGAATCGGTTCTCAAGGACTCGAAGACCATAGTGTGGAACGGTCCGGTGGGGCTTTTCGAGATCAAGCAATTTTCATCGGGCACCAGAGAGATCGCAAAGTTCATAGCGAAACTGGATGCCACTACAGTAATAGGCGGGGGAGATACCGCGGCGGCGATAAACAAGCTTAAGCTGGGGGATAAGATGTCGCATATGTCCACTGGCGGAGGGGCTTCACTCGAATATCTTGAAGGCAAAGAGCTGCCCGGGATAGCCGCTCTTAACGATAAGGAACCGGAAAAAGTCACAAGTTAGGAGATTATCATGAGAAAACCAATGATCGCAGGCAACTGGAAGATGTACAAGGATGTAAACCAGTCGGTGGAACTTGCCAACGAGATAAAGCGCTCGGTATACGATATCGAGAACGTGGACGTGGTGATCTGCCCGCCTTTCACGAGCCTGAGCGATCTGGGGGAGATGCTCGTGGAAAGCAATGTTGGTCTGGGCGCTCAGAACTGTTACTGGGAAGAAGAGGGAGCCTATACCGGTGAGATATCCGTGCCCATGATTAAGAGCGTCGGAGCCGGGTACGTTATAATCGGTCATTCCGAAAGGAGAAAGTATTTCGGGGAAACCGACCAGACCGTTAACAAAAAGATAAAAGCGGCCATTGACGGCGGGCTTGTCCCGATAATGTGCGTTGGGGAGACCCTCCAAGAGAGAGAGGCAGGTAAAACCCTTGAAGTGGTAAAAACCCAGGTTACCGACGGACTCAAGGGTTTTGACGAGGAATACCTGGACAAGCTCATAATAGCTTATGAGCCCGTATGGGCCATAGGTACCGGCAAGACCGCTACTCCCGATCAGGCACAGGAAGTGCACGCGATGATCAGGGATCTTCTCGAAAAGATTTATTCCTCTTCCATGTCCGAATCAAGATGTATCCTTTACGGAGGAAGCGTTAAGCCGGGTAATATCGGGGAGCTGATGAAGGAAGAGGATATCGACGGAGGTCTAATAGGGGGAGCCAGCTTGAAATCGGAAAGTTTTGTTGATATAATCAAGACGACGTCACAGCTTTATGCTGAAAAAAAAGGTTAAAAATATCAAATGTATATTCTATTGATACTTCTTCATGTACTTGTCTGTATAGTTCTCATCGCCGTTATTCTGCTCCAGGCCGGAAGAGGCGGCGGTCTTACCGAAGCCTTCGGCGGAGGAGAAACCGCGCAGCAGCTTCTGGGGACACAGGCGCCTGTTGTCCTCAAAAGGGCCACGGAAGTGGCGGCTGTGGGATTTCTGGTAACGTCACTGCTACTGGGAATAGTAACCGCCAGGAGGGGAAGGTCGCTATTTGAAAGAGTCCAGTTCCCTGTCGCCCCGGGCACTTCTCCCCAGACGCAGCAGGGTTCGCCAATGATACCTGCGACGGTTCCGGAACAGCCTCAGCCGGGTGAGGAGACCCTCCCTCCGGCCGAAGATGTTCCGCCGGTGACGGAAGCTGAATAAAGTTCCTGGGAAAAGTCAATCCGAAGGGTTCCGTGTCCGATTGCAAAAACAGCAAATCTTTTCTTAAAAGACCACCGTTTGCGGTATGCGCGGTGGTCCTTTTTTTGGTTTTCTTCCATCCATCCATCCACAATACCATATACGCCCGGACCGAGATCTCCCGGGGAGCTTATGTTGCCTCCGGTATTGGTGACGCGCGGATACTAATACCTTTTCTTGCTGATGACAGTTCTTCGGGCTCCATATGCGAGCTGGTATACAATGGCCTGACCAAGACAGACAAGGACCTGAAAATAACCGGTGACCTCGCCGAAAGCTGGGAAGTGCTTGAAGGGGGACTTAAGATCGTCTTCCACTTGAGAAAGGACGCCAAATGGCATGACGGGACCTCCTTGACAGCCAGCGATGTCGAGTTCACGTACCGGACGATCCTAGACCCCGAAACAGGATGTCCTTATATATCCAGTTACAGGGATATAGAAAAGATAACCGTCATCGACCCCTATACTATACGTTTCGATTACTCGAGGCCTTACGCGCCGGCACTGCTTAAATTCGGCATGGGCATAATACCCGAACATCTTTATTCCGGTTTTGACGACTTGAGGAAATCCCCTTATGCCAGGGCACCTGTGGGGACCGGACCCTACAAGTTCGTCAAGTGGCAGAGCGGCCAGTTTATCATACTCAAGGCCAATCCGGATTATTATGAGCACCGGCCGCATATCAAGCGTTATGTCTACAGGATAATACCCGACCAGGCGGTACAGTTCCTCGAGCTGGTGGCGGGGGGGATAGATTCAATGAACCTGAACCCTTACCAGTTCCATTACCGGAGCGAAACTCGTCAGTTCCGGGAAAGGATCAATAAATACAGCTATCTGGCGCATTCATACACATATATCGGATATAACCTGGAGGACCCTCTGTTCAGTGACAGAAAAGTGCGCAAGGCGCTCAGTTACGCTATAAACAAGAAAGAAATTATCGAAGCGGTCCTTTTGGGGTTGGGAGAGCCCTGCACGGGACCGTTCCTTAAGAACACGCCCTATTACGCTCAGGATGCGGCCTCGTACGATTACGACCCCGGGAAGGCTAGACACCTCTTAAAGGAGGCCGGATGGGAGGACAACGACAAGGACGGCGTTCTGGAGAAGGATGGAAGGAGATTCAGCTTTATCCTGGCTACCAACCAGGGCAACCAGGTGCGGGAGGACATTGCAACGATAGTTCAGAGGCAGTGGTCATCTATCGGCGTCAGGGCCGAGATCCAGGTCGTGGCCTGGTCGGCTTTTATTGACCAGTTCGTTAACAAAAAGAACTTCCAGGCGACCATCCTGGGGTGGACGCTGCCGATAGACCCTGATCTTTACGCCGTATGGCATTCCGATTCGGCCGAACCGGGAGGTCTGAACTTTATCTCGTATTCGGACAAGTCTGTCGACAGGCTTATTGAAGAAGGTAGGCGCCAGTTCGATAAGCAGGAGCGGGCGCGGATCTACCGGAAGATACACCGCATGATCGCGGAGGATGCTCCGTATACATTCCTGTATTTTCCGCACGCGACCCCAGCAGTGAATAAACGTTTCAAGGGCATAATTCCCGCGCCGGCCGGCATAGGTTATAATTTCATAGACTGGTACGTGCCTGAAGACGAGGTTAAATACGATTTCTAGGGGTAAAATGAGGCGATATATCTTAAAACGACTTATCTTGATGGTGCCGATGCTTATCGGCATATCGTTCATTCTGTTCGTGGTAATGCATCTTGCACCGGGCGATCCGGCAAGCATCAAATACGGCCTTAACCCCGAGGTCTCCGAGAGCGCGCGGGCCAATTTCAGCAGGCTTTACGATCTTGATAAGCCGGTCCTCGTCCAGTACTTTTTATGGATGAAGAGGTTCCTGTCGCTCGATTTCGGAAGGTCGTTCATAGACGGAAGATCCGTTATGGATAAAATACTCGCCGCGCTTCCGGCAACGCTTCTGCTTCAGGCCTGCTCGATATTTCTGATATTTTCCCTGGCCATTCCCATCGGGGTCATAAGCGCGGTCAAAAGGGGGTCGGTCTTTGACAACGTTAGCACAGTTGTCGTCTTTATAGGATATGCCGTGCCGACCTTCTGGCTGGCGCTTTTACTGATACTTTTTTTCGGGTTTAAGCTCCAGTGGTTCCCGATATCCGGAATGAACCCCTGGTACACGTCTTACCTTGGCGGGATGGAAAGGGTGAAGGACCTTATCTGGCATCTGGTGCTGCCGGTGGTCACCACAGCTTTCGGTGGTCTGGCCGCGCTCTCAAGGTATTCCCGCTCGAGCATGATCGAAGCGCTGGGGGAAAAATACATATTGACCGCCCGCGCGAAGGGGCTTACCGAAAGAGGGGTGGTCATGCACGCTTTAAGGAACGCACTTATGCCGATCGTGACGATCATGGGGCTCACGCTGCCGGCGCTTATTTCGGGAAGTTTCATATTCGAGACCATCTTCGCCTGGCCGGGCATGGGCAGGCTGGGATACCAGGCGATAATGAACTACGATTATCCGGTGGTAATGGGTGTTGCGGTCATAGCGACGATCCTGACGCTTCTGGGGATATTCCTTTCGGATGTCATGTACGCTCTGGTAGATCCCCGGGTGAGGATAGAGAAAACATGAAGACCGGTTTAATGAATAAACGTATTCTTTTCGGGACCGTGATCATTATCCTTATGACAGCTTCGGCCGTTCTCGCTCCTTTCATAGCGACGCACGACCCGCTGGAGATAAACCTTTCCGCGGAGACAAGGCTCCAGGCGCCTTCACTGGAACATTTTTTCGGAACCGACAGTCTTGGCAGGGATATATTCAGCAGGATGGTCTACGGCGCGAGGATATCCCTGAGCGTAGGGTTCATCGCCGTTATCATCTCACTGGTCATAGGAGTGATCCTTGGTGGTATCAGCGGATATTACGGAGGACGCGTCGACCAGATAGTGATGCGCCTTGTCGAGGTCATGTACTGCTTCCCGACGTTTTTTTTGATAATGATCGTTATAACTTTCCTGGGGCCGAGCATAGTGAACGTGATGGTAGTTATAGGCCTTACCAGCTGGGCCGGGCTCTGCCGGCTTGTCAGGGCCGAGTTTTTGACGCTACGCGAAAGAGATTTTGTTTATTCCGCCCGGGTTCAGGGGGTATCCAACAGGCGTATAATATTCCGCCACATACTTCCCAACGCACTGGCTCCGGTATATGTGAGTGCCACACTGAGCGTTGGGGCTGCCATACTCGTTGAAAGCGCGCTGAGCTTTCTGGGGCTGGGCGTGCAGATACCGACCCCCAGCTGGGGTAACATACTTACGATGGGGAAGAACTACATAGATTACGCGTGGTGGTTGACACTTTTTCCTGGCCTTGCGATACTTATAACCGTGCTCAGTTTCAATCTCATAGGAGAGGGGCTGAGGGAGACACTTGACCCGAAATTAAAGGAGAGAGCGTGAAGGAAGAGGTTTTGCTGGAAGTAAAGGACCTGACAGTTTCGATAGGAAAAAGACACGTCATAAATGATGTGTCTTTTTCCCTTAGAAAAGGAAGGATCCTTTCCCTGGTAGGGGAGTCCGGAAGCGGCAAGACACTGACCTCTCTTGCCGTGCTGGACCTCTTGCCGGAGACGGCTGTCAGGCAGGGCGGTGAAGTTCTTTACAGAGGGAGCGATATTTACCGAATGCAGAAGGAAAAGGTGAGGCAGTTAAGGGGCAATGATATCGCGATGGTCTTCCAGGAGCCCTTCACCGCTCTTAATCCGGTCCTGACCGTGGGGGACCAGATAAGGGAGACCATACTGGCCCACAGGAAAAGACCAAAAGCCGGTGGCAACGTGCTTGTTAAAGAGCTTATGGAGATGGTTCGGCTTTCTCCCGAGGTCGAGACCCATTATCCGCATGAATTATCCGGGGGCATGAGGCAGCGCATAGTGTTGGCGATGGCCCTCTCCTGCGACCCTGATGTTCTTATGCTTGATGAGCCGACCACGGCACTTGATGTTTCCGTCCAGAAGGAGATCCTTGACTTGGTAAGAGACATACAGAAAAAGAGGGATCTGGCGATACTGTTCATCACGCATGATTTTTCCATAGTCAATACTATATCCGACGAGGTATGTGTGATGAAACAGGGGGAAATAGTTGAAAGAGGACCGAAAGAGAACATTTTAGGCGATGCGCAGCACCCGTACACCAAAAAACTTATAGAATGTATTCCAAGGCTGGGCGATAAGCGCAGCAGGTTACCGGTCTAGTCATGAACTCAGAAAGAATAGTCGAATTACATAAAGTTAAGAAGTATTTCAGGAAAAAACGTTCCGGCGGCGTGACGAAGGCGGTCGATGATGTGAGTTTTTATGTAGAAAGGGGCGGCTCCTTCGGTCTGGTGGGAGAATCGGGTTGCGGGAAGACGACCCTGGCCAAGCTCATGGTCGATATATTGCAGCCGGATAGCGGCCAGATAAAAATAAAAGGCCAGAGGGATATAGTCTTCCAGGACCCCTTCAGTTCACTTAATCCGCGCATGAAGGTCAGAGAAATAATCGGTGAGCCCCTCCTCATCAGGGGTGCCGGAAAGGGCGAGCTGGACGTCAAGCTCAGAAAAACTCTGAAGTCCGTCAAACTTGACGCCTCATCGTGTCTGGAGAAGTATCCCCACCAGTTTTCGGGGGGTGAGCGGCAGAGAATAGCGGTCGCCAGGGCCCTTATAAGGCGGCCCGATGTCCTGGTCCTTGATGAACCGGTATCCAGCCTTGACGTATCCATACAGGCGGGGATACTTAACCTGTTTAAGGACCTTCAAGAGGAGATGGGTCTTACGTATATCTTCATATCGCATGATCTCAGGGTGGTCGAATACATGTCAGACACGGTCGCGGTCATGAAAGAGGGCAGACTCGTCGAGGTCGCCCCCAGGGAAAGCATTTATTCCTCACCAAAAGACGCCTATACGCGGCGCCTTCTTGAAGCTATTCCCAAGCTATAGTCCCGGAAGCGGTATTTTAGACGTTGATTTTCCAATAGAAATTTGTTAAACTCATTAATCACAAGTATTACCAGCAGGACATATTCGTATTGATAGCCCAATACTAATAATATTATTAAGGAGTGATCATGGGATATACCATAGCCGAAAAGATATTGCTGGCCCACACGCCCGGCAAAAAAGACATAAAACCGGGCGAGTTCATCAAGGCCGCGGTAGATATTTGTCTGGGTAACGATATAACAAGCCCGATAGCGATAAAGGAATTCAGGCAACTCGGGGTAGATAAGGTTTTCAACCAGAAACGCGTGGTCCTGGTGCCTGATCACTTTATCCCGGCCAAGGACATGAAAAGCGCCAACCAGGCAAAAAAGCTAAAAGAATTCGCCGAGGGATACGGCATTTCCAATTATTTTGAGCTCGGGGAAATGGGGGTTGAGCATGCGCTTCTTCCTGAAAGGGCGGTAGTCCTTCCTGGAGACCTTATGATAGGGGCGGATTCCCATACCTGCACGCACGGGGCTCTGGGCGCGTTCGCCACCGGTGTCGGCAGCACTGACCTTGCTTACGCTATGGCGTTCGGGGAATGCTGGCTCAAGGTGCCCGAGACCATACAGCTTAGGTTTACGGGAAAACCCAGGAAGTGGGTTGGAGGCAAGGACCTTGTCCTCCACGCGATAGCTGATCTGGGCGTCTCAGGCGCGCTTTACAAGGCGATCGAGTTCGCCGGGGAAACTATCGAGAACCTTCCCATGGATGACAGGTTCACCATGTGTAACATGGCGATCGAAGCGGGCGGTAAAGCAGGGATAATAGCGGCCGACAAGACAACGGAAAAATACATAAAGGCGGCTATCAGGAAACACAAACCGGCCAGGAAATCCTACAAGCTCTATAAAAGCGATGAGGATGCCAACTATTCGGAGGTAAGGGAATATAATGTTTCAAAACTTGAACCTGTCGTTGCCGCGCCCCATTTACCGTCGAACGGCAAGCCGGTAAGCGAGTTCAAGGACGTGGAGGTGGACCAGGTGGTTATAGGTTCATGTACCAACGGCCGTATAAGCGACCTGAAACAGGCGGCCGCCGTTCTAAAGAACAAAAAGGTAAACCCGAAAACGAGACTGGTGGTCATACCGGCCACGCAGGAGATCTATTCGGAAGCCATCAAGGAAGGATATGTCGATACGATAGTACGCGCCGGCGGGGTGCTTTGCACGCCCAATTGCGGTCCATGTCTCGGGGGCCATATGGGTATACTCTCCAAGGGAGAGGTTGCGATAGCCACGACGAACCGTAATTTCGTGGGTCGTATGGGGCATCCCGAAAGTTTTGTTTACCTGTCCAACCCGGCTGTTGCTGCGGCAAGCGCCGTCAAGGGTATGATTGCGCAGCCTTCGGACCTTAAATAGAGAGGTATCAGTATGAAACTTAAAGGAAAAGTACACAAGTTCGGGGATGACGTGAACACCGATGAGATAATCCCGGCGCGTTATCTCAATACTTCCGACCCGGAAGAGCTGGCCAAGCATTGTATGGAAGATGCCGACCCTGATTTCCCGAAAAAGGTGAAACCCGGGGATATCATCGTCGCTGGCGAGAATTTCGGTTGCGGATCCAGCAGGGAGCACGCACCCATATCGATCAAAGCCGCCGGTGTCTCCTGCGTTATCGCCAAGAGTTTCGCCAGGATCTTCTACAGGAACTGCATAAACATAGGGTTGCCGATCTTCACAAGCCCGGAGGCGGCCGAAGCTCTCAAGAAAGGTGATACTGCGGTTGTTAACGTGAAAAAGGGCGAAATAACAAAAGATAAACAGAAGACGGTCTATAAGTCCGAGGTTTTCCCAAAGTTCATACAGAAGATAATCGAAAGCGGCGGACTGATTGAATACGCGAAAAAACGTTCGTGAACATTCTTCAGAAGGAGGAGAGATGTACAAGATAGCTGTACTGCCAGGTGATGGCACCGGCCCGGAGGTCGTACGTGAGGGACTCAAGGTTCTGGATGCCGTGGCCGAGAAACAAGGCATAAAATTCGAAAAGATAATGTACGATCTCGGTGGGGAGCGCTATAAAAAGGCAAAGGAGGTCCTTCCCGATAGCGTACTGGAAGAACTTAAGACCGTGGATGCCATATACCTGGGAGCGATAGGCCATCCGGAGGTTAAACCCGGTATCCTGGAAAAGGGCCTTTTGCTGAAACTCAGGTTCAGTCTGGAACAGTATATAAATCTGAGGCCCGTAAAGCTCTATCCCGGGGTGTGGACCCCTCTCAAGGACAAGGGCCCGGAGGATATTGATTTTGTCGTGGTACGTGAGAATAACGAAGGTCTTTACGTGGGCGAGGGCGAGTTCATCAATAAAGATACCAAGGACGAAGAGGCCATACAGGTCTCGCGCAATAGCCGTAAAGGCGTCGACAGGTGCCTGAAATACGCTTTTGAATATACCAGGAAGCGTAATAAGGATAAAACGCTCACCCTGGTGGGCAAGACCAACGTGCTGACGTACGCTTTCGACCTCTGGGAGAGGGCATTTAACGAGATGGGCAGAGAGTATCCTGACGTCAAGACCGATTACGCCCATGTGGACGCAACCTGTATGTGGATGGTCAAGAATCCCGAATGGTTCGATGTCATCGTCACCGATAATATGTTCGGTGATATAATTACCGACCTGGGGGCCATGATCCAGGGTGGCATGGGGATAGCCGCCGGAGGTAATATAAACCCCGAAGGCGTTTCGATGTTCGAGCCCATTGGCGGGTCTGCGCCTAAATACACCGGCAAGGACGTTATAAATCCCCTGGCAGCGATATGTGCCGTTTCCATGATGCTTGATGTTCTTGGGGAGGAGGAGGCTGCAGATCTTATCGAAAAGGCCGTTATGGATGTTACGGCGAACAAGCTCAAAAGCCTTTCTGCCGGAAAGATGGGATATTCCACTTCGGAGGTTGGCGACCTCGTGGTCAAAGCGTTGTAAGGAGCAGTATGCACAGAATAGCTGTAATTGCCGGTGACGGTACCGGACCCGAGGTCATCCGTGAAGGCCGCAAGGTGCTTGACAAGGTCTGCGAAAAATTAGGTATCGGAATGGAATTCACCGATTTCGATTTCGGTGGCGAAAGATATCTTAAGACCGGGGAGCTTCTTTCGGATGAAGATGTGGAACTCCTGAAGGGGTTTGACGCTATATACCTGGGGGCCATAGGTCACCCGGATGTCAAGCCCGGCGTACTTGAAAGAGGGATACTGCTTAACCTGCGGTTCGCTCTTGACGAGTATATCAACCTCAGGCCGGTCAAGTTATATCCTGAAGTATATACCCCCATAAAGGGCAAGGGACCGGAAGACATAGATTTCGTAGTGGTCAGGGAGAATACCGAGGGGCTATATACCGGAACGGGCGGTATACTGAAAAAGGACATGCCCGAAGAAGTCGCCATACAGACCTCGATAAACACGCGTAAGGGCGTGGAGAGGTGCCTGAGATTCGCTTTTGAATATGCCCGTAAGCGGGATAAAGGCAGAAAGGTCACTTTTTGCGGTAAGACGAACGTTCTGACCTACGCTTTTGATCTCTGGGAAAGAGCATTTAATTCAATGGCCGGGGAATATCCGGATGTAAAGACAGATTATGTTCATGTGGACGCCATGGCGCTCTACATGATCGAGTGCCCGGAAAGGTATGACGTTATTGTCACCGATAACATGTTCGGTGATATAATAACCGACCTTGCCGCGGTAATACAGGGAGGGCTTGGCATAGCCTCCGGGGGCAACATAAACCCCGAAGGCATCTCCATGTTCGAGCCGATAGGCGGAACAGCACCGGACTTCACCGGGAAGAACCAGATCAATCCTCTTGCCGCCATAGGCGCGGCGGGAATGATGCTGGAGATGCTGGGCGAAGAAGAAGCGGCTGTTGCCGTTGAGAAGGCTATAGCGCGCGTTACGCCAAGGATGAAGAGCATGCGTGCCGCTGAGATGGGTTTTTCGACCAGCCAGATAGGAGATATGGCAGCTGAATCAATATGATCGCACAAAGGCAGGTGTTTATGCTTAATAAGAAAGATAGATATAATGTTGCCGTTATGGGCGCCACCGGAGCCGTGGGCGGGCAGTTCCTTTCGATACTCGAACAGAGGGATTTTCCCATCGATGAATTACGTCTTTTGGCAAGCGAAAGGTCCAAAGGCAAAAAGCTGAAATTCAAAACCCGAGAGATCCCCGTACAGGTCCTCAGCGAGGATTCCTTCAAGGGGATCGATATAGTACTGGCCTCCGCGGGGGCTTCCAGGAGCAAACAGTACCTGAAATACGCTGTTGAAGCGGGTGCTGTGTGTATTGACAATTCAAGCGCTTTCAGGATGGATGAGGAGGTTCCTCTTGTGGTGCCTGAGGTCAACCCCCATGCCGCCAGGAATCATAAAGGGATAATCGCCAATCCCAACTGCTCCACCATACAGATGGTGCTGCCCTTATGTGCTATCAACAGGCTTTCACCGATAAAAAGGGTAGTTGCGAGCACTTATCAGTCCGTTTCGGGCGCGGGACAGAAGAACATCCTTGAGATGGAGAAACAGGTAATGAGACTGAGCGAAAAGGAATCACATTACGGGATCGGACAGCATACTGTCTCGCCGGATATGGTCAAGAACTTCTCTCACCAGATAGCTTATAACATCATACCCCACATAGATGTCTTCCTGGATAACTCATATACCAAGGAAGAGATGAAAATGGTCCATGAAACCAGGAAGATCATGGAAGTGCCCAATCTGCCTCTTACGGCGACCTGCGTAAGGGTTCCGGTATATTTCGCCCACTCTGAAAGCGTGAATGTCCAGACAGAGAAGAAGATCACCAGGCAAGAGGCGATAGAGTGCATAAAAGGATTTCCGGGTATAAGTGTTGTAGATGATCCTCAGAACGAAAAATACCCCATGCCGATAGATGTTGAAGGCAAGGATGATGTCTTTGTCGGAAGGATCAGAGAAGATGAATCGATCGATAACGGTCTAAATATGTGGATCGTGGCCGACAATCTTCGCAAAGGCGCCGCGCTGAACACTATCCAGATAGCCGAACTGCTCATCCGCGGGTAGGACCGTATATTTGTTTCGGCCCAATTTTTATGCGTAACATAAAACTCACTATCGCATACGATGGTACCGCCTATAAAGGATGGCAGGTCCAGAAGAACGGCAGGACCGTCCAGGGGGAACTTCAGAAGGCCGTTAAGAAGGTCTTCGGCGCGGGCCATTGCGTCCACGGCGCCGGCAGGACCGATGCCGGAGTCCACGCCATAGCCCAGGTGGCCAATTTCAAAACATCCGGCAAAATACACGTTGAGAACATCAAAGCCGCGCTTAACGCGCTGCTGCCAGTAGACATCGCGGTAAAAGATGCCGAAGAAGTGCCGGCGGGTTTCCATTCCAGGTTCACTCCCAGCAGAAAATATTACAGGTATGATATACTTAACCAGCAGGACCGCGATCCCTTTTGCGAGAAGTATTCCTGGAGAGTTCCTTATAAGCTGAATACCTCTCTTATGAAGAGGGAGGCTTCCTGTCTGCAGGGCAGGCATGATTTCAAGTCCTTTCAGGCGAGCGATAAAAGACAGAGGTCCTCTGTCCGCAGGATCTTCAATATCAGAGTCACTTCCAGGAAGCCTCACCTCAGCGTGGATATCGAAGGGGAAGGTTTTCTCTATAACATGGTTCGCAACATTGTAGGCACCCTTGTTGATATAGGCAGGGGATACCTCCCGCCAGGAAGCATGAAAAAGATACTAAAGGCAAAAAAAAGGAGTGAAGCCGGACCCACGGCTCCCGCGAAAGGTCTGTTCCTGGTCAAGATCGTCTACGACTGACCCAGATCTGTAAATCCCATTAGAAACATCCAAATAATAATAAAAATCATTTGACAAGTATATATACTTGTTATATACTTGTTATAGAAAGATGAAATTGAACGAAAGGAGGTAGAGTGAAGAGGTACAGAACTGTCATAGAGGTTGTATGCGAGGCTTACGATGAAGATGAAGCGTACAACACAGCGGGTGAATACTTAAGGGGTAATTGTATGGACGATGGGATAATGCTAGAGTGCAGGACTTTTGAATTATCCGGCAATCATGAATGATTAATATTTTACTTTCAGCAGACACTATGAATAACAAGTTAAAATTCAAGTTCAGCGCTACAGTATCAGACCGGGGGCAGATCTTTATCCCGAAGGTTCTACAGAATTATTTCGGTATCAAGAACCGGGATAAAGTGACGTTCGTCGTCCAGGAGGATGGAAGTGTTGTTTTCAGAAAGAAGGAAGGAGTGAAGTGATGATGAAGAAACTTCATACCCACAAAGTGACGCTTAATGAAAAGCGCAGGCAGAACAAGAAAGCCAACGACGTCCGTAGTAAAAACAGTAAAAGGGCTGTCGAACAGGTTTTCAACGCCTATTACCGCGATCAGGTCAGGGCGCTTTACAGGGTGGTTTCCGAAGGATAATGGGCTTTAAGCTCATGGATACCGCAGGATTGCGCGTTTTGACGGGATAGGACCGATCCGGTTTCTGTTCAGGGAATTCCACGCAGCGGCGTAATATCCCTTGACAAAATACACCCAATATGTTAATTTCTATAACTCTGAAATTTACCGCGTCTTATTGTGCTTGATACAGTAGGATGCGGTAAATTAATGTATTTCACCAACTTAAGGAAGATATATAATGATGAAGACCAAAATGATCAAAGACCAGGATACCGTGCACGATTGGTATATCGTAGACCTGGAGGATAAAATACTGGGAAGGGCTTCCAGCGGAATAGCAATGCTGCTTATGGGAAAGAACCGTCCTGATTTCACTCCGCACGTGGATAACGGCGCGGGAGTGATCGCAATAAATTGCGATAAGGTAAAAGTTACCGGTAAAAAACCCGACCAGAAGCTATACAAGAGATTCTCAGGTTATCCCGGTGGGCAGAAAACGATTTCATACAAGGAGATGCAGGATAAAGATCCCAAACATATCATCAGGCACTCGGTAAAGGGCATGTTGCCCAAGAACAAGTTAGGCGCACGTATGTTGAAAAGGCTGAAATTGTACGTGGGGACCGAACACCCCCATGCTGCGCAGCAGCCTAAAGAGATCAAGTTATAACTAAAGAGGTAAATAGATGGAAACGTTAGCTGAATATGTGGCTGTAGGACGGCGTAAGGAATCGGTGGCGCGGGTTAGACTGCGTCCCGGCAACGGAAAGATCAAGATAAACAAGAGGGATTTCAAGGATTATTTTCCGAGGGAAACGCACAGGCTTGTTGTCATGCAACCGATGGAGAAAACAAGTACCCAGGACAAATTCGATATCATAGCTACTCTTGACGGCGGGGGAATAAGCGGTCAGGCGGGAGCTCTAAGACACGGTATATCAAGAGCTCTGGTCAAAAGTGATGAAAATCTCAGGCTCACGCTGAAAAAGGAAGGGTTCCTTACACGCGATCCCAGGGCCAAGGAAAGGAAAAAATACGGCCAGAAGAGAGCCCGTAAGCATTTCCAGTTCTCAAAACGTTAAAACCGGAACTAACAGGTTTTTTGAAGCGGGTCACTTGGAAAAGTGGCCCGCTTTTTTATTTCTTCATGAAACATCGACCGAAAGTGTTTATGGTTGACAGGAAAGCACATTTATTCTATACTTGGATTTTTATACTTGTTTAATATTATTTATAAGCTTAATTATATAGAATATTTACATTTTTTTCGTGCAGTAAGGAGGCACAATGGTAAAGGCAGCAGTAGTGGGTTCGACCGGGTATTCGGGGCAGGAGCTTGTGGATGTTCTTCTGAAGCATCCCGAAGCCGAAATAACCTGCCTTACGGCCCGGTTCGACAAAAAAACGGAATATGGGGATGTATACCCGCGCTTCAAAGGGAGGACGGACCTTTATTGTGATATGCTTGAGGTGGATGAGGTTTCTTCCAAAAGCGATATAATATTCCTTGCGTTACCGCACAGGGTGAGCATGGATTACGCCCCGAAGTTCCTGGAAAAGGGCAGGAAGGTGATAGATCTAAGCGCCGATTACAGGTTGCCCGCTGAGGTTTACCAGAAATGGTACCAAAAGGAACATGCGGATAAAGACAATATCGCAAAAGCGGTATACGGCCTGCCTGAGATAAACCGAAAGCAGATCAAGGACGCCCGACTTGTAGCAAATCCCGGATGCTACCCTACAGGCATAATCCTGGCTCTGCTGCCGGTCATCAAAGATGTACTGAAGAAAGGTTCACGGGTGGTCATAGATTCCAAGAGCGGTACTACAGGAGCGGGCCGCAAGGCGGACCTGGCCCTCTCCTTCAGCGAGGTGGACGAGAATTTCAAATGCTATAAAGCCAACGAACATCAGCATATGCCGGAAATCGAGAACACTCTTTCCGGATATGCCGGAGGACAGGTTGAAGTGAGTTTCGTCCCGCACCTGCTTCCCGTAAAAAGGGGGATACTTTCGACCATATATATTGAACACGAAGGGCTTCCACCTGAAAAGGATATTCGTAAGATGTACAGTGAATATTTCCAGGATGAGCCTTTTGTGCGCATAAAAGCTCCCGGGGAAATGCCTGAATTAAGCGATGTCGCCCATACAAATTATTGTGATATCGGCATAAAAGTGGTAAAAGGGATGCTGATAATCGTCTCGGCCATAGATAACCTCCTTAAGGGGGCAAGCGGCCAGGCGGTGCAGAACATGAACATAATGTCCGGTCTTGACGAGAAGGCGGGATTAATCTAAAGAGGGGAAAATGGCGGAACATAAATTGCCGAAAGGGTTTCTGGCTAACGGGATCAACTGCGGAGTCAAGAGGAAGAGAAAGGACCTGGCGCTCATTTATTCGGAACAGATGTGCAGGGTAGCCGCGGTCTTTACGAACAATGTTGTCAAGGCCGCCCCGGTCGTGCTTGCCAGGCAGCGGCTTAAGAAGAACCCTCAGGTAAGGGCGATCGTCATTAACAGCGGTAATGCAAATTGCATGACCGGTCGTCAGGGCATCAGGGATGCACGTGAAATATGCAGCCGTATGGCCGGGCTTATAGGAGCAGAAGATAAACAGGTCCTTTCATCCAGCACGGGAATAATCGGCCAGACCATGGATATGGACCCGATAATAAAGGGAATGCCTGTTTTGATCGAAGGGCTCTCCAGGAAGGGGCTTTTCGCCGCGGCGGAAGGCATAATGACCACGGATATCACAAGCAAGGTCTCCTCCAGTAAATTCTCCTCAGGCGGCAAGACGGTAAGGATAACCGGAATCGCCAAGGGGGCGGGTATGATCGACCCGAGTATGGCGACCATGCTCTGCTACATAATGACCGATGCGAATATATCGCGCCAGGCGCTCAAAAAAGCTCTTCTGCACAGTAATGAGACCTCCTTCAACGCTATAACAGTTGACGGGGATATGAGCACGAATGATACCGTGATGGTCCTTTCCAACGCGGAAGCCGGCAACCCGCTTATCGGCACACGAGGGAAGGATTACAGGCTTTTCCGGGAACACCTCGAGAAGGTGTGCAGGGATCTTGCCCAGATGGTGGTTCGCGACGGTGAAGGTGCCAGTAAGTTCATCGAGGTCAATGTCGCCGGCGCAAAGAGCAAAAAGGACGCCAAGAAGGTCGCTGATGCTATTGCCGGGTCACTGCTCGTTAAATGTGCTGTTCTTGGAGGCGATCCCAACTGGGGGAGGATAGCCTCATCCGCCGGATCGTGCGGGGTTAAGTTCGATCCCGATAGGATCGAGATCGCTCTTGACGGGGTCACCTTTTTCAAAAACGGCAAAGCGGTCGTTCAAGTTAACCGCCGCTCAAGCTCGGTTTTCAAGGGCAAGAATGTGCGCATCGACGTTAATCTGCATGCGGGCAGGGGGGAAGCCACGGTCTACAGCTGTGATATATCAAAGAAATACATAACACTTAATTCGTTTTATACGACATAAAAAGACAAGAGGCGTTGGGTCATGGAAGAAGCCATTAAAAAAAGCGAAGTTCTTATAGAAGCACTTCCTTATATCAAGAAGTTCTTCAATAAGGTGGTCGTGATCAAGTTCGGGGGCAGCTCATTGCATGATGCGCCCACAAGGAACATGGTCCTTCAGGATATGGTCTTCATGCGTTATGCCGGCATGAAACCCGTACTCGTCCATGGCGGGGGGCCTAATATAACCAAGGGCCTTAAAGAGGCCAATATCGAGACCCGGTTCGTTGACGGACTGCGCGTTACCTGTGAGAGATCGATGGGCGTAGTCGATTCGGTTCTGATGGAAGTCAACGCAGAACTGGTTAACGAGATAAACGAACTGGGCGGGGAGGCTTTCGGTCTCAGCGGCAAAGAGAATAACATGATACAGGCCGTTAAAAGGGAAGGGCCTGACCTGGGGTTCGTCGGAAGCGTGAAGTCTATAGATACGACCATACTTAACCGGCTTATCGATACCAACATCATTCCTGTGATATGCCCGGTAGGCAAAGGCAAGGACGGAAAGCTTTACAACATCAACGCGGATGAGGCGGCCAGTAACCTTGCTATCGCGCTGGACGCGGAAAAATTCGTCGTTCTTACCAATGTCCGCGGCGTTATGAAGCAGGAGAACGATCCCGGGACACTCTTTCATTCGCTGACGCTTGAGACGGCGGAACACCTTATAGAGACCAAGGTCATAAAGGCCGGGATGGTGCCCAAGGCCAGGGCGTGCCTGCATGCTCTGAAGGGGGACGTACGCAAATCACATATAGTCAACGCCAAGCTATCGCATGCGCTTCTATTGGAGATATTCACCGATAAGGGTATTGGTACCGAGATTGTACACGGATAAGGGGGATAGATGGACCTTAAAGAGGTGAAAAAGTTATATGAGCAATATGTCCTTTCGACGTACTCGCGGCAGGACCTTTGCCTGGTAGAGGGCGAGGGAGCGCGCGTGCGGGATATAGACGGCAAGGAATACCTTGATTTCTTTCCGGGGTGGGCCGTCAGCGGTATTGGCCACAGGCACCCCATTGTCGTAAGGAGGATGCAGGATCAGCTCGGCAGGATACTGCATGTTTCGAACAATTACTATAACGAGCTTCAGCCCGTCCTGGCAAAGAAGATAATCGACCATTCTTTCCCGGGCAGAGTGTTTTTCGCCAATTCAGGGGCGGAAGCCAACGAGGGAGCGATAAAACTCGCACGCAGGTACGGTAATCCCGAAAGGCACGAAATAATAACCATGGAAAGGTCTTTCCACGGAAGGACCCTGGCTACCCTGACCGCGACCGGACAGGACAAGGTCAAAAAAGGTTTTTCGCCCCTTCCCGCAGGCTTCAGGCACGTTCCCTTCAACGATATCGATGCCTTCCGCAATTCGGTAACGGAAAAGACCGCGGCCGTCATGCTTGAACCGGTCCAGGGCGAGGGCGGCATCAATGTTGCGGGTGAGGAGTACATGCGCGAACTTGCCGCTTTCTGTAAAGAGAAGGATATTCTCATCATTCTTGATGAGGTGCAGACCTGCATGGGGCGTACGGGAGAGATGTTCGCATACAGGCATTTCGGGATAGAGCCGGACGCGATGACCCTTGCAAAGTCGCTGGGAGGGGGGCTTCCCATAGGAGCTCTGGTCGTCTCCGAGCGGCTTAAGGATGTTCTTCCCGCGGGGACTCACGCTTCGACCTTCGGAGGCAGCCCTATAGTATGCGCCGCGGCACTGGGTGTTTTCGAGGCCATCGAGCAGGAGGACCTTCTTGATAACACCGTTAAGATGGGGCAATATTTGGTGGATAAGCTCAACGGCATGAAAGAAGCCAACAAGGTGATAAAAGAGGTCAGGGGTTTGGGGCTGATGGTCGGGGTCCGGCTAGACATTGATGACGCATCCGTTGTTTCCGAGAAGTGTGCTGCAAACGGCCTTTTAATAAATTGCACCCAGAAGAACGTTCTGCGTATAATGCCCCCGATAACAGTGACCAGGGATGAGGTCGATCTGGCGATGGAAAAACTTTCACAAGCATTGAAAGGGATATGATGAAAAAAGATCTGTTAACAGTGGATGATCTGAGCACCAGGGAGATCCTGGACCTTATGAAAGTTGCGCGCAAGCTGAAAAAAGCGCCTCTTTCGAGAAAGAACGCCTTAAAGGACAAAACCATGGCGCTTCTTTTTCAGAAGCCTTCCAACCGTACGCGTATATCTTTCGAGGTGGCTGCTGTTCATCTGGGCGGGTACGTGCTGTACCTGAGCCCGCGCGAGATCGAAATGGGCAGGAGAGAACCTGTCAAGGACGTGGGGCGTGTCGTCTCCAGGTATGTTGACGGTATCGTAGCGCGCGTTTTCTCCCACCAGGATATAGTGGCGCTCAAGGAATACTCGGATGTGCCCGTTATAAACGGGCTTAGTGATTTCGCGCATCCCTGCCAGGCTTTGAGCGATCTTTTTACCATAATGGAGAAGAAGAGGAACCTTAAAAGGACCACCCTTGCGTACATCGGCGACGGGAATAACGTGCTGAATTCACTGCTTATGACAAGCGCGAAAACGGGGCTCAACATGAACGTGGCGACGCCTGAAGGGTACGGGCCTCCTTCGGATTATTTCGAGGAAGTTTCGGAAATAGCAAAAAAGAGCGGCTCGAAACTCCAGGCATTCTCCGATCCCAAAGAAGCTGTTAAAGGCTGCGATATCGTCTATACGGATGTGTGGGTGAGCATGGGAAGCGAGCAGGAAGCCGAGAAGCGCCTCAAGGATTTTCAGGGGTTCCAGGTCAATGAACAGCTGATGCGTTCTGCAAAAGAAGACGCTTTTGTTATGCACTGTCTTCCCGCACACAGGGGGCAGGAGATATCGGATGTTATCGACGGTAAGAACTCGATAGTATACGACCAGGCGGAGAACAGGATGCATGTTCAGAAAGCGATCCTTTTACGCCTTATGGGTAAATGAAACCGGGGTTGGGTTTAAGTTCCAGAAGAAGGAGTAGTCATGGCTAAGAAGAAGATAGTACTTGCGTATTCAGGGGGACTGGATACTTCGGTGATAATAAAATGGCTGATGGAACGCGGGTACGAGGTCGTCTGCTACATGGGTGACGTGGGGCAGGGTTCTGACGCGGAAAAAGGAAGGAAGAGAGCTCTTAAAATAGGCGCTTCAAAATGCATAGTCGGCGATCTTAAAAAAGAATTCGTCACAGATTATGTTTTCAAGTCACTTAAGGCCGGCGCGCTTTACCAGGGCAAGTATAATCTGGCCACAGCTTTATCCAGGCCTCTTATAGCCGATAAGATGCTGGATGTGGCTAAGAAGGAAAAGGCGAACGCGGTGGCGCACGGCTGTACCGGCAAAGGCAATGACCAGGTCAGGTTCGAAGTTACCTTCAGTCTCAGGTCACCGAAACTGAAAGTGATCGCTCCGGTCAGGGAATGGGAACTTACCACCCGGGAGTCCGAGGTGGATTACGCGAAAAAACACAAGATACCCATCGAGCAGACGAAAAAGAAGCTTTACAGTATAGACGTGAACCTCTGGGGTATCAGCGTGGAAAGCGGTAAACTTGAAGATCCGTGGTTCGAACCGCCCCGGGATACTTTCATAAGCGTATCCAGGCCGGAGGACGCGCCCGGAAAGGCCGAATATGTAACCGTCACCTACAAGAAAGGCGTGCCCGTTGCCGTTAACGGCAAGAAATACGGGCCGGTCGAGATTATACAGAAGCTCAACAGTCTCGGGGGCAAACATGGCGTGGGACGTGTGGATATGATCGAGGACCGTCTGGTGGGTATCAAAAGCCGTGAGATCTATGAAGCTCCGGCTTCGACGATACTTTACGCGGGTCATACCGCTCTGGAGGAGCTTGTGCTGGACCGCGAGACGAGAAGGTATAAGAGTGCAATGGCCCGGAAGTATTCGGAGCTGGTTTATTACGGGTTATGGTTCACCCCTCTGAGGGAGGCCATGGACGCGTTCGTTGACAGCACGCAGCAGCGCGTATCGGGTCAGGTCAAAATGAAGCTTTATAAGGGGAGTGTCACGATCGCCGGACGAAAGAGCGCGCATTCGCGTTATAAAATGGAACTGGCCACCTACGGTGAAGGTGATATATTCGACCAGTCCCTGGCAAAAGGGTTCATCGACCTGTGGGCCATGCCGTATAAATCGTAAAATAAGGAGTTATCATGGGTAAACTGTGGGGAGGAAGGTTCGAAAGCGACCAGATGGACAATCAGGTCCTGGAATTCAGTTCCAGTCTTGATGTTGACCGTGCTCTTGCGAAGTATGACTGCCTGAGCACCAGGGTCCATGTCGAGATGTTGGCACGGAAGAACTATATTTCCGCGGAGGAGAAGAAAGACCTCTTGCAGATACTTGATGAACTTTCACGTGAGATAGATGAAGGTGTCTGGTCCTGCGAAGGGCATGAGGACATACATTCGGCCATACAGGACTATGTTGAAAAAAGGTCCCCGGAAGCGGCAAAAAAGATGCACACGGGACGTTCGCGTAACGAACAGGTCGTCAACGATGTGAGGCTTTACTGCAAAGAGAGTATCGACAGCGTCTGTTCCTTTATCATGGACCTTCAGGAGGAACTGGTGGCTCTTGCCGTGAGGACATTGGATGTAATAATACCCGGTTATACCCACCTTAACAGGGCCCAACCGGTGCTTTTTTCGCATTTAATGATGGCTTATGTGGAGATGCTGCAGCGTGACATCGAAAGGCTTGAAGACGCGGGCAAAAGATGTGATATATCAGTGATGGGATCGGGTGCCCTTGCCGGATCGGCGCTCGAGCTGGACCGAAAGTTCGTTGCCGAGAAGCTGGGATTCTCCGAGGTGTCCGCCAATAGTATCGATTCTGTCAGTGACAGGGACTTCATCGCCGAAATGATCTGCTGCCTGTCATTCGTGGCTGTTCATCTTTCACGCATGAGCGAGGACCTTATACTCTACAGCACGCCTGAATTCGGTTTTCTTGAAATGGGCGCAGAGTACTGTACGGGCAGTTCATTGATGCCCCAGAAAAAGAACCCGGACGTTCTGGAACTTGTAAGAGGCAGAGCAGCTTCGGTTATCAGCAACCTTAACTGCATATTCGTTCTGCTCAAGGGATTGCCCCATTCTTATAACAGGGACCTGCAGGAGGATAAAAGCCCTCTTTTCGATTCGGTGGAAGTGGTCTCTTCTGAACTTGGTATCATGTCGGAGCTGGTAAGCACCATTCAGCTTAACAGGGAAGCGGCCGCAAAAGCTCTGGAATCGGAATACATATACGCTACCGATCTTGCCGAATATCTTGTGCGCAAAGGTGTACCCTTCAGTGAAGCTCATCAGATAATAGGCGGCATCGTCAAGCACTGCGGCCAGAAGGATATTAATATATCTGACCTGTCGATATCGGAACTCAGGGGTTTCTCAGAGAAACTTGAAGAAGATGTCTACGGCCTGTTGAACCCGGAAACATCCGTGAAGAACAAGAAGACCCCGGGAAGCACCAATCCGGAATTCGTTCAGAAACAGATAACAAAATGGAAAAAGCGGCTTGAGCCGTAGAGCGAAAGGAAATCGCCATGCACGAATTTAATTACAGAGATGGAGTGCTTTACTGTGAGGATATATCCATTACGGATATCGTAAAGGATTATCCTACGCCGTTCTATCTTTACAGCTACGGAACGATCATGGACCATTACAACAAGATCAGGGACGCATTCGCTGAAGTGGACCCTCTTATCTGTTTTTCCATGAAATCCAATTCCAATCTCAATATCTGCAGGGCTCTTGTCGCGGCCGATGCCGGGCTGGACATTGTATCCGGCGGAGAGCTGTTCAAGGCCCTTAAGGTGGGGTGTCCTCCTGAGAAGATAGTATACGCCAGTGTCGGCAAGACCGAGGAGGAGATAGAGCAGGCTCTCAAAAAGGGCATACTCTTTTTCAACGTTGAATCCGTGCCGGAACTTATCATGATAGACACGGTAGCCAAGCGCCTTAACAAAAAGGCAAAGGTGGCGCTCCGTCTCAATCCCGACGTTAAACCCGCGACGCATGATTATATTACCACCGGCACAAAGGAGAAGAAGTTCGGCATATCCTTCAAGGAAGCCGAAGAAATATTCGATAACGCCAACAAGTACTCTAACGCTCAGCTTAAGGGCGTACATGTGCATATAGGTTCCCAGATAACCCAGGTGGATCCATTCGTTAAGGCTCTTAAGAAGGTGCTCGAGTTCATCGATAAAAGCAGTGTTGAGGTGGAATATCTTAACCTGGGAGGGGGATACGGCATAATCTACGGGCAGGAGAAGGCTACCACCGCGAAAGAGTTCGCTGATGCCATCATACCTCTGGTTAAGGGGAAGCCCCTCAAGCTCATACTCGAGCCCGGAAGGTTCATATCAGGTAACAGCGGTATCCTGGTGATGAAGGTGCTCTATGTCAAGACAGGCAGTACCGGCAAGAAGTTCGCGATAGTCGACGCGGGGATGAACGATCTTTTGCGCCCCAGTCTTTATGAGGCGTATCACGAGATAAAACCTCTTGTAGAACGTGAGTCGGAACACTTCAAATATGATGTCGTGGGACCAATATGTGAAAGCGGCGATTATCTTGCCCTTGACAGGGAGCTGCCCGAACTCATAGCCGGAGAGTATCTGGCGGTGATGGGAGCGGGTGCTTACGGGTTTACCATGGCTTCGAACTATAATTCGAGGCCCCGCCCTGCGGAGCTTATGGTCATTAACGGTGCGGTCAAGGTCGTGCGCGCGGCTGAGAACTATAAAGACCTTATAAGAGGGGAAAAGTTGCTTAAGGAGCTTAAATAATGAAATACAATGTTGTTTTCACCAAAGCCGTAGCAAGCGGGAATGATTTTATCATTATAGACAACAAGAACGGGGAGCTTGATGCCAGGGATCTGGATTATTCACAGGTGGCCAGGGACCTCTGCCGCAGGAAACTTTCCGTGGGAGCTGACGGTCTGCTGGTTCTGGAGGATTCCGATAAGGCGGACATGAGGATGAGGATAATCAATCCCGACGGATCCGAGGTGGAGATGTGCGGTAATGGTCTTCGCTGCAGCGCTCTGTATGCGTCCCGCTGCGGCTGGGGGAACGAACTGGAGGTTGAAACCGTCGCGGGCATCCTGAAGGCTTCTGTCTCCGGGGACACAGTAAGGCTAAAAATGGGCGACCCCAAAGACATAAAACTCGACATCAAACTGGGCATAGGCTCGAGCATGATGATAGCTCATTACGTCAATACCGGGGTTCCGCACGTGGTCCATCTCGTGGACGATATCGACGGTTACCCGGTCAGGGAAACTGGAAGGAAAGTCCGCGAACACACCCTGTTCGAGCCCGAAGGGACGAACGTGAATTTCATAGGCGATATAGAGAATGACAGCGCGTCTATCAGGACTTACGAAAGGGGCGTGGAAGACGAAACGCTGGCCTGCGGTACCGGTACCGTCGCCTCGGCCGTGATCCTGGGGCTTCTGGGTTACGTCAAAAGTCCGGTCAGGATGTACACAAGGGGCGGGGATCTGTTGACGGTTTTGTACCAGATGTCACAGGATAGGGTCAAGGACGTTTATCTTGAAGGCGCGGCAAGCATGGTTTGTGAAGGCAAGATATAATAAGGAGGTAATATGTTCAAGGGTTCATATGTAGCTTTGGTAACCCCGTTCACTAACGGCAAGGTAGATGAGAGGACTTTCAGGGAACTTATAGAGTTCCATATAGATAACGGCACAGACGGCATACTTCCCTGCGGATGTACAGGAGAGGCGGCCACTTTGTCCATGTCCGAGCAGAAAAGGCTGATCAAGATATCCGTCGAGACATGTGACAAGCGCATTCCGGTACTGGCGGGGACCGGGTCCAATAGCACAGCTGAAGCCACGGAGCTTACCGATTACGCCAAGAAAGCGGGAGCGGACGGAGCTCTTATAATAACGCCTTATTACAATAAGCCCACCCCTGAGGGGCAGTACAGGCATTATTCGAGCATCGCGGCAAAAGTGGATATTCCCATAATGCTCTACAATGTTCCTTCCCGCACGGGAATATCCCTGCTACCTTCGACTGTAGCCCGCCTTTGCGAGATAGAGAATATCGTGGCCATCAAGGAAGCGGCCGGCAGCGTGCAGCAGGTGATGGATATACTTTCTCTTTGCGATATAACGGTAATGAGCGGGGATGACTCGATGACGCTTCCGTTCATGTCGGTAGGGGCTAAAGGTGTAGTAAGTGTTGCCGCTAATGTCGTGCCCGGTAGAGTGCACGAGCTTACCCAGAGCTTTATGGACGGAGACCTCCAGAGAAGCAGGCAAATACATTACGCTCTGCAGGACCTCTGCAAGGCTATGTTCATCGAGACCAACCCCATACCTGTCAAGACGGCACTTAGCCTGATGGGAATGGTCAACGCGGAGTGGAGGATGCCTCTTTGCGAAATGGGTTCGGAATCCAGGAAAAAGCTTGAGGGAGTTCTCAAGAAGTACGAATTGATCTAATTTCGAGGGGATTATTATCATGCTGAAGATAGGTATTGCAGGTATTTGCGGCAAAATGGGTATGCGTATAGCAGATCTGGCCATCAGTGACGGCGGGATAAAGATCGCAAGCGGGCTTGAACACGCCGAATGCCAGTCAGTCGGCAAACAAGTAAAAGGCGTTGTGGTGACGGCCAGTGCGGAGGAGGCTTGTCAGGGAGTGGAATGTCTGATCGATTTCACGCTGCCCGGACCGACCCTTGAACATTTAGAGGTGTGCCGCAAAACAGGTGTTTCTATGGTAATAGGCACTACAGGGATCGATACCGAAGGGGAAAAGAAGATAAGTGAGGCCGCGGGTGAGATCCCCATAGTCTTTTCCCCGAACATGGCCGTGGGGGTAAACCTTTTTTTTAAGATAGTCCGGGAAGCCGCAAGGGTACTGGGCGGCGATTTCGATATCAAGATAGATGAAACCCACCATATCCACAAGAAGGATTCGCCCAGCGGCACTGCCAAGATGATAGCGAAAATCGTCAAAGAGGCTTCGGGTAAGGAACCCCCGGTAGAGGCCTTCCGGGAAGGAGAGGTCATAGGAAACCACGGTATCGAATTTGACGGTGAGTATGAGAACCTTCAGATACGGCATGATGCCAAGAGCAGGGACGTTTTCGCTTCAGGAGCGTTGAGGGCGGCAAAATTCCTTAGAGGCAAGGAGCCCGGTCTTTACACTATGGCGGATGTTCTGGGATTGTAAAAATCAACAGAAAGGTAATAAATGAAAGTAGAATACGCAGACAGGATAAAGAAACTGCAGCCTTATCTTTTTGATGAGATAGACAGGGCGAGACAGAAGGCTATTGAAGAGGGTAGACCGGTGATCAATCTGGGAGTGGGGGATCCCGATACGCCAACCCCGGATTTTATAGTAAAAAGGCTGCAGGAAGCCGTGCTTGACGAATCCACCCATAAATATGCTCTTAACAAAGGGCTCAAGGCATTGCGGCGTCAGATGGCCGACTGGTATAAGTCACGTTTTAATGTTGACCTGGACCCGGAAAGCGAAGTGCTTCCGCTTCTGGGATCCAAGGAAGGGATCGGTCATGTGCCGATGGCGTTCGTCAATCCCGGCGATACCGTACTTATCCCCGACCCCGGTTATCCGCCGTACAATTCCGGTACGGTTTTCGCGGGGGGTAAACCCCATTCGATGCCGCTACAGATAGAGAACAGGTTCCTGCCTGATCTTGATGCCATCGATGAAAAAACGGCCAGGAACACGAAACTGATGCATATAAACTATCCCAATAACCCGACCGGTGCGGTCTGCGACAAGGCGTTTTACGGGAAGGTCGTGGACTTCGCGCGTAAATACGATATTATCGTCTGCTCGGACGCCGCCTACACGGAGATGAGCTATGACGGGTACAGTCCGCCGAGTTTCCTTGAAGTCAACGGCTCGAGGGATGTCGGTATAGAGTTCCATTCTCTCTCCAAGACCTTTAATATGACCGGATGGAGGGTAGGTCTGGCCGTAGGCAACGCTGAACTTCTTCAGGGCCTCGCCAAGGTCAAGGCGAATCTTGACTCAGGCATCTTTACCGCGGTGCAGATAGCCGCGATAGAGGCTCTTGATCACGCCGAGGAGGTCAAGGAGAGGATGAACCAGATATACACCGAAAGGCGTGACGTTCTTGTCGACGGCCTGAACGAGGCCGGATGGCAGGTCCCCAAACCACTGGCGACGTTCTATGTGTGGGCGCCCGTTTTCGGTGGCCATGATTCGGTCAGCCTTGCGAAAGCACTTCTGGAAGAAGCCGATATCGTAGCCACTCCCGGCAGTGGTTTCGGTCCTTCCGGGGAAGGATATATACGCATGGCGCTTACGGTTGACGCCTATCAGCTTCGCGAAGTCGTCTCGCGCATAAAGAAAAGGTTTTTTTAACCCGGCAGCGGATCTTTTGTTGTAATGACTGTTGTTTTTATAGGTGTGGGTTCCAATATTGGGGACCGGAAACTTAATTTCAAGGAAGCGGCCGAAAGAATGGCCGCTTCCGAAGGTATCGAGATAAGAAAGTTCTCCGGGGCTTATCGCAGCAAACCCGTCGGAGGACCGCCCCAGGAGGATTACCTTAACGGAGTCTTCGAAGTAAGAACGGATCTTTCCGCGGAAGAGCTTCTTGAGGCGCTGAAAAGAATAGAAAAAGACATGGGGCGAAAACCCGCCTGCGCGGATGCCCCGAGGATAATAGACCTTGATATACTTCTTTACGGGGATAAGGTCATAAAAACAGAAAAACTGACGGTGCCGCATCCGAGGATGCACGGAAGGCTCTTTGTTCTTGAGGGACTTTACCGGATCGCTCCCCAGGCCGTCCATCCCGAACTCGGCAAAACCGCCGAGGAGCTTTACAGGGAGCTTAAGAGAGCGTCATGAAAATCATCACTGAAATAAGTAAAATGCGCCAGTTTTCACGTGATTCCCACGGAAAAGGGGCCTCTGTAGGATTCGTTCCCACCATGGGGTATCTGCATGAGGGGCACCTGAGCCTGGTAAGGGCGGCAGGAGAAGAGTGTGATACGGTCGTTATGAGCATTTTTGTCAACCCCACACAGTTCGGTCCGGGGGAAGACCTTGACAGGTATCCGCGTGACATGGAAAGGGACACCGAACTCGCGGAAAAAGAGGGGGTCGATGCGGTATTCGTTCCTTCGGTCGAGGAGATGTACCCTCAAGACCACAATACGAACATAGAAGTCTCTGGTCATCTTACCGAGGGATTGTGCGGAGCCTTCCGCCCGGGGCACTTCAGGGGCGTAACCACCGTAGTGGGGAAGCTTTTCAATATCGTGAATCCGGATAAAGCCTATTTCGGGCAGAAGGACGCGCAGCAGGCTGCGGTCATCCGCAGGATGGTGCGCGACCTTAACATGCCGGTTGAAGTGCGCGTTATGCCGATAGTAAGGGAGAAGGACGGGCTCGCGATGAGTTCGCGCAACAGTTACCTTTCGCCCGGGCAAAGGCATCAGGCGCTTGCGCTTTACAAGTCACTTGAGAGGGCCAGGGAAATGATACTTGCCGGGGAAGACTCCGCCGGGAAAGTAAAAGATGAGCTTAAGAAAATACTCCTGGATGAGGCGAGGTTGCGTATAGATTATGCAGAAATAATCGATGCTGAAAGCTTCAGGCCCGTTGAAAGGATAAAGGGCAAAGCCCTTATCGCTGCCGCGGTCTATGTGGGTGAGACCAGGCTCATAGACAACGTTATGGTAGGATCAAAAGAATGAAGGGACCGATATGATAAAACCGGAATTTGATAAAAAATACAAAGAACATCTCGAACGCAAGATACTGGATCTCAAGAAGGAAAAGGACGCCCTGATAGTCGCACACAATTATCAGCGGGATGAGGTCCAGGAGATAGCGGATATAACGGGCGATTCCTATGCCCTAGCGCGGAAGGTCACGCAGGCTCATAACAAGCTGGTCGTTTTCTGCGGGGTGAAGTTCATGGCCGAAAGCGCGTATATACTGAACCCGGAGAAGACCATTCTCCTGCCGGTCGAGGAAGCGGGGTGCCCGCTTGCCGACATGGCCACCGTTGAGAAGCTCAAGCAGAAAAAAGCCGAATATCCTGAAGCGGCCGTCGTCTCTTATGTCAACTCATCGGCCGCGGTCAAGGCCGAAAGCGACATATGCTGCACTTCTTCGAACGCGGTACAGGTCGTTAAGTCCCTTAAGGAGGATAAGGTCATATTCGTGCCGGACAAAAACCTGGGCAGATATGTCAGGGAACATGTTCCGGAGAAGGAACTCATTATATGGGAGGGGTATTGCGTGGTCCACATGAGGCTCACGCGCGAAGAAGTCGTAAAGACCAAAAAGTTGCGTCCTGAGGCGGAATTCATAGCGCACCCGGAATGCCGGAAGGAGGTTCTCGAGGAAGCCGATTACATAGGCAGCACTGCGGGGATGATAAAACACGTGAACGGATCTCCCAAAAAGGAATTTATCATAGGGACCGAGCTGGGTATCATATACAGGCTCAAACGGGAAAACCCCGAGAAGGACTTCTATGTGCCCACGGATCAGTTCATCTGCGCGAACATGAAGCTTACCACCCTGGGATGGCTGGCAAGGTCCCTCGAAAAAGAGGTGTACAGGATAACGGTTCCGGAGCAGATCATGAAAAAAGCCCGGAAGGCTTTGCAGAGGATGCTGGAAGTAACTTCCTGAAAGGCGGAAAATGTACAAGAAAACGATAGGTATTGTTGGCTGCGGGGCGATAGGCTCCTATCTTGCCGACTACGCCTGTGAGAACATGACCGGGAGGATATCAGGCGTAGTTATCTGGGATAAGGACGCCGAAAAATCCGAGTCTCTTTACGGGAAAGTACCCCGGGTGAAGATCGCGGGGGAACTTGAAGAACTGGCCGAACAGGCGGACCTTATCATTGAAGCGGCAAGCCCGATGGCTGTTCCCGGTCTATTCGAGGTCGCTCTTGAAAAGGGAAAGGACTTAATCGTCATGAGCATAGGCGGTCTTCTCGGCAATGAACATCTTCTTGCTGCCGCCAGGGAAAAAGGGATACGGCTCATGCTACCCTCAGGGGCCATAGCTGGTATTGATGCCCTCAAAGCATCGAAGATAGCTGGCCTGGAAAGCGTGACCATAACGACGCGCAAGGCTCCCAGGTCAGTGAAAGGAGCTCCGTATCTGGCCGATGAAGGGATAGACGTCGATTCTATAGATAAAGAAACCGTTATTTTCGAAGGGAACGCGCTCGAAGCCATTAAAGGTTTTCCAAAGAACATTAATGTTTCGGCGCTTCTTTCGATCGCGGGCCTGGGGGGCGAAAAAACCAAAGTGCGTATAATCGTATCTCCCGAATACACCAGAAATTCCCATGAGGTCGAGATGATCAGCGGCGCTGGGAGGGTCCTTACCAGGACAGAGAACACCCCCTCACCGTCCAATCCCAAGACAAGCTATCTGGCGGCTCTGGCCGCGATAACTTCACTTCAGGGGTATTTCGATACCGTCAGGATAGGGACATGACCGGCATAATTTCTTGACAGGGGCAACCGTTCGTGTTAATTTATGCCTGACAAGTTTTGTCCCACATTTGTATCACGCTCAAACCAATGGACACTAAATTTACCTACATGTTGATAGGCGGGCTTGGCCTTTTTTTCTTCGGAATGAAGATCATGTCCGAGGGCCTTAAGAATATCGCCGGTGACCGGCTGAAGAACATTCTTTCGATGGTCACAAAGCTGCCCGTTATCGGTATGCTTGTCGGCGCCGCCATCACGTGTCTTATCCAGTCATCCAGCGCGACATCCGTCATGGTCGTTGGATTCGTCAATGCCAGCCTCATGTCGCTCAAACAGGCCATAAGCGTTGTCATCGGAGCGAATATCGGGACGACTTTCACCGCATGGCTCGTTTCCTCGATGTCGGTGTTCAAGGTAACGCATTACGCCTTGCCTGCCATAGGTATAGGCTTCGCCATAAACACTTTCGCCAAGACAAAGAACGCCAAGTTCTGGGGCCAGGTCCTTATGGGTTTCGGCCTGCTTTTCCTGGGGCTTGATTTCATGAAGGATGCCTTCGCGCCGCTGAAGAACAGCCAGTTGGTCAAGAATGTTTTTCTTTCCCTCAGCGAAAATCCTCTTCTTGGAGTGCTTGTCGGCATAATATTTACGATGCTTTTGCAGAGTTCAAGTGCCACCATAGCCATAGTGCAGGTAATGGCTTTTAACGGGCTTATAAGTTTTCCGGCGGCTATACCCATAATCCTCGGAGATAATATAGGCACCACCATAACGGCGCAGCTGGCATCGATAGGGACCACGCTTCCGGCAAGGCGTACGGCCATGTCGCACACCCTTTTCAATGTGATAGGTACCGCTTACATGCTTGTATTCGTTTATACAGGGTGGTATGTAAAAGCCATCGACGCGATAATACCCGGCCAGATAACGGCCAAGAACATAATGTTCCATATAGCTATCGCGCACAGTGCGTTCAATGTCGTTAACGCCTTGATATTCCTCCCGTTCGTGGGAGTCCTGGAGAGGGTGAGTATCATCCTGCTGCCCAAACGCAAGGGTGCGTTGGAACTCGGTCCCCAGTACCTGGAGAAACATCTTCTGGATACGCCTCCCATAGCCATGGAACAGGCCAGAAGAGAGACCGTTCGTATGGCCAATCTGGCCACAAGGTCGGTATCAAGTGCGGTGAAGGGGTTCATTGATAATATCCAGGACGAGCTTAAGCCTGTCAGCAGGCTCGAACAGGCCGTTGACAATCTGCAGTCGGCGATCACGGCGTATCTTATTGAACTTTCGCAAAGAGAGCTCAGCCAGGAGGATTCAGAACAGATCCCCGTTCTTATCCACAACGTCAACGATATAGAAAGAATAGGCGACCATGCCGAGAACATCCTGGAGCTGGCGGAACGGAAGATCGAGAAAAAACTTCCCTTTACCGATGAAGCCATAAATGAATTGAACCTCATGTGGAACGAGCTTCACAGCATGATGATAGAGACCGAGGAAGCTCTGCGCAAAAACGATTCACAGCTTGCCGAGAACATACTCCGGAGGGAGCAGCGTATCAATAAGTTCCAGAATGACCTTAAGAGGGCACATGTACGCAGGCTCGGTTGCGGGAGCTGCACGCTTAAATCGGGCATAGTCTTTATGGATTTTGTGGATAACCTCGAGAAAATAGGTGACCATCTGACCAATATCGCCCAGGGGGTCATAGGCGAGATGAGATGGAGAGGCTACCAGGGGACCACGATAACCGCAGAAAACCCTCCCGCCGAGACGGAGCCGGACTTTTCCGTATCCTGACCTAATAATAATCACTTCTCTAGTAATGTGTTTTCATTTGTCTTAAGCCAGATTTGTATGCTATAATTCCTTTAAACATGCTTGTATTCTCAGGATCCATGAAGCCGGCTCGGAGTCAGATGAAAGCATCCGAAAATCTTTCAACAATACTGGGCGATTTACATAAAAAAATCATACGGCAGCCCGCTGTTTACCCCTTCCCAACGATCGAGATCCCAGATAGCAGAGGTGGTGCAAAATGAAGATGTCCAGAAAAGGTTTCACTCTTATCGAGCTGATGATCGTTTCATCGGTCTATATCGGTATCATCGTTGCTATATGGGGAGTCCTTCTGGGTGCTCTTAACCACGCCGCCATGGCCAGAGAGATCACGGTCGCGACGGATGACCTGAAGGATGTCATGGAGAGGATCAGGAGCGTTCCATTCCCGGATCTTACCGCTGAATATCCTCACAACAGCACTGTCAGTGCCAGCGAAATAGGTGGTTTTATCCTGCAGGATGAAAGTATAACTGTGCGTTATCCCCAGGGTACGGGCGCTGACCCGCTTGAAGTAAGCCTGGAAGCTACCTGGACGAGCAAGAATGGCCGGACCGTGTCAAGGATAATCAAGACCATCAGGACAAGGAGATTATGAGGAACGATACCAGGGGTTTCAGTTTAGTAGAAGTTTTGATAGTGTCTTTCTTTCTGGTACTTCTGGTAGTCGCGGTAATAACATCAGGTGTTGAGATGCGTTCGGTGTTCCAGGCCACAGGCACTTCTGTCAGTCTGCAGCAAGAGGCACGCCTTGCTATGAACTCGATGTTGAACGGGATAATCGATCCGGATCTTAACCAATACTGGTATGGGCTCAGGAACGCGTTCAGGTCATCGGTGGTCATAACAAAGGACACTCCAGTGACCGGTTTCGACAGGATAAGATATCAGATACCTCTGGATCAAAGTGAACCCCCTGATGGTGTTCCTGATCTGGTGAGTGGTGAAATAACGGCCGATCCGCAGTTTTTTATCATAGGAGCCCAGCAGAACGGGGATGATATTGAACTTGTTTTATACAAGCGCTGGCAGACTCCCCAGGTCATCAGCGAGAACATCAAAAGTATTGAATTCCAGGATTCCACGGATGACTCGTCCTTATATCCTACCGAGATCAGGATAATACTGGAGCTTGAGAAAACGGACGCCGACGGAAGGACCGATAATATGGTCCTGACCTCGACGGTCAATCTGAGAATATAACGATGCATTATATTTCCAAGTTAAAGAGCCAGAGAGGCGTAGTTCTTATCACGGCTTATATGATAATTGCCTCGCTTTCACTTCTTACAGCTGCCGCCATTAAGATAGCTACCACTGAATACGGTTTCGCACGGAGGTATTTTCTTTCGACCAAGGCGTATTATCTGGCCGAAGCGGGCACGGACATGACTGCGTATTCGCTGGCGGGTAAAGTGGCTAATTACGAAGAAGAGCCTTCCGGGGCGAATTGCGAGTGGACCGATCTTTGCAGCACTACTACCGACTTTCTGTCGACCGGGTTCGATGTGGACACCATATGCGTGACATTGGATACGGACCATGCCGGGAGTGATCCCACTACCAGGGAAAGACATTATATGCTGACATCAACCGCGAGGGACCCCCTGACAGGAATAGAAAGAACCATCAACCAGATAGTGATAAGACGCAAAGGTTATACCTTTCAGCATGCGATATTCTATGCGGGGGACCTTGAACTATTGCCCGGACAGGATATGCTCCTTACTGGAAAACTTCACTCCAACCATGATATTTATATCGCTTCTGACGGGGCTTCACTGACGGTTGATACGAATTATCTGTGTTCCGCGGGCAATGTCTATAACATGCGCAAAGATAAGTCCGGCGGAGCTTCGGGAACGGTCCAGATAAAGATCGACGGCTCTTCCAGTTATGCCAGGATGCTGGAAAGCGGGGACCCGTCCCCGCTGGATTGCCGAAGGAGCGACTGGGCTCTGGCATCTCAGACCAGATGGAACGGGACGGTTCTGAGCAGTGTGCACGGGGTTACAGAGAAAGCCGTTCCGGAGCCCAGGTCCACGGATCCTGACGGGTTCTACGCGCAGAACGCGAACGTAAAAGTGATAAACGGTTCGGCCTATGACGGGGCCAGTGAACTTGTCGAAGGCGTGGATGTTCCTCATGGGACCATAGCGACCAGCGATACCTTTTACAACTTCAGGGAAGGCAAGTACATAAGAATGACCGATATCGATATCGAAAAACTTGCAGGGTGGTGCAATGTTGACAGCGAAGGTAATGAAGTGCCTCCGGGAGGGGATTACAGCTCCGTGGTCGGCAAAGCGCAGCTTTATTCGAACCACCTTCCAGCAAACGCTCTTCTTTACGCGACCAGGGACGATACGACTCCCGACCAGCAGCCGGGCATACGCCTTTTGAACGGCTCCGAAATACACAGCAGCGGGGGGCTTACCGTGGTAAGCAACGATCCGGCGTATATTCAGGGGGATTTTAACAATATTAACAAGAAACCGGCCTCGGTATTCGCGGATGCCGTTAATATAGTTTCAAATAACTGGGATGATGGTAACAGTGACGGGGATAAAAGCGCCAGGCAGGCCACTGAAACAACGGTCAACGCCGCTTTCATAGCCGGAATAAACGAGACAAGCTGGGGGGACTATTCCGGAGGACTTGAGAATTACCCGCGCCTGCACGAGGACTGGGGTGGTATTACCCTCACCATCAGGGGCGCCTTTGTTTCACTGTGGAACAGTCAGATCGCAACCGGCAGGTGGGAGGATCAGAGCTACAGCGCGCCTATCAGGAACTGGGACTGGGATAGCGATTATGCCAACCTGGATGACCTGCCATCTTACACACCGTATGCCGTGGAAATACAAAGAGAAGCCATATGGCTCAGCTAAGGCATTGGCATACCCGTAAATGATGGCGAAAAGACATACAGTTTGAACATGGGAAAAATATTCATACATAACCAGAAGGGCTTGATGATGATCACCGCCTACATGATCATCGCGGCCATGTCCATTTTTGCGGCGGCGGCCATAAAAATGGCCACTACCGAGTATAATTTCGCGATGAGATATTTCAACTCCATGAAAACATTCTATCTTGCGGAAGCGGCGGCCGAAGAGATATCTTTTGATCTGGCCGACAGGGTGGCTGCAGAAGAAGACAGTGATAAGAGCGCACTGGATCAGTGGAATGACCCATGTCTGAACGATAGTGATTACCTGTCCACGGGATGCGAACTTGAATCGGTATGTCTGGTACTGGATGAATACCACGAAGACCCCGATCCTGACTCCAACACCACTGTACGCCATTTTCTGGTCTCGGCCAAGGTCACTGACCCTGATACCGGAAAATCCAGCACGGTGAATAACCTGCTCCGATGCAGCAAGGACGATGTTTTCAGATACGTGATCTTTTACAACGAGGACCTTGAGATATTGCCGGGTTCATATATGGCGTTGACAGGCGATATACACTGTAACCGTGATATTTATCTTTCCACCAGCGCCACCTTGAGGATAGACGCTGATAATCTGAACGCCGCGGGGAACATATACAACAAGAGGAAAGACCAAGACAGGACCGATAGGGGCGATGTTGAGATCAGGCGCCGGGACAGTTTCTGGTTCCCGCATATGTGGTACAGGTGGTGGGAGGGAGCTCCGCTTGATTCAAGGCGAAGCGACTGGGGGACATCTTCGCAGAACAGGTGGCGTGGAACTGTAAAAAGCGGCGTGCACGGCATCTATTCAAAGGCCGTCGCCGATATCTTTTCGATACAGCCTGATGGGTTCTATGCCGAGACAGCGGATGTCACTGTTATTAACGGTGATATCTTCAGGGGTACCACCCAGCTCAGGGAAGTGGCTTATGATGACCATAACGGAGATGGTACTATAGATGCGAATGACTTCGGTCCTAACGACATACCCGAGGGGACAATAAATACTTCGGCAGATCGCTTTTACAACTACAGAGAGGGCAAATATATCAAAATGACCGATATCGACCTTAAGAAACTTGCCGGTTTTATTCAGGTGGACGGCGGAGAAGGCGAGCCTGTGGAACAGCAGCTCTATCCGAATCAACTGCCCGCTAATGGTTTGCTTTATGCTACAAGGAACGACGCTACCGGATCGGAACAGCCGGGCATAAGGGTCATTAACGGTGCCCGGATAAGCAACACCGATGGCCTTACCCTTGTGAGCGACGCGCCCGCGTACATACAGGGGGACTTTAATGTGCAGAACTACGGGGGGGACCCCAGCAACAAAAAACCTGTTGCCGTAATTAGCGACGCGCTGAATATCCTTTCAAATAACTGGGATGATGACAACAGTCTTAAGGGGCTGGGAGACCGCACTGCGGACGATACGGAGGTCAATGCGGCTTTCATATCCGGCGCTGACGAAACTCTGGGAAGCACTTACGGGGGAGGGCTCGAGAATTATCCGCGTCTGCATGAGAACTGGACCGGCAGGACCCTCAAGATACGCGGTTCCTTTGTCAACCTGTGGGATTGTCAGGTGGCTGAAGGTCAGTGGGGGGATTCTTCCTACAGTGCCCCTGAGAGGGACTGGGATTATGACCCGGACTTTCTCGAGGAGGAGGATCTGCCGGTATACACGCCCAAAGTCGTAGGAATTGAGAAAGAAGCCACATGGGTAGGCGAGTTCGATGTTGAAGGGTATCTTGAGCGGCAGTCCTGATCCTTCCGGTGAATCCGGCCTTTTATCCGCTTTTTACGCAAATAGTCGTACTTGACAAACCCTTTCTACTTTTGTATCATACTTCTAATTATTTTTCCTTATACAAGGTTATATATCTATAATATCAGGAGGATATCATGGGAATGTGGGTCGGGATAGGGCGTAAGGCTAGGCGCAGTTACGGTTTTGATGAAATAGCATTGGTGCCGGGCGAGCTTACCATAAACCCTAATGACGTGGACACTTCCTGCAATATAGGAGGCATCAAGTTCCAGGTTCCCATCATGGCTTCCTCGATGGACGGGGTAGTTGACGTGGATTTCGCCGTGGCCATGGGCAAGCTCGGCGGAGTCGCTGTTCTTCACCTTGAAGGGGTTTCCACCCGTTACGAGGAACCGGAAAAAGCCATTGAGAAGATAATCACCTGTGACGCGAAAAGATCCACGAAGGTCATACAGAACGTCTACGCCGAACCCATCAAGAAAAAGCTCATAACCAAGCGGATAAAAGAGATAAAGGCCGCCGGAGTGCCGGCTGTCGTAAGCTGTAATCCGCAGGTTGCCGGTGAGTTCGGGCCCATAGCAAGGGACGCCGGAGCGGATATATTCGTTATCCAGTCGACGGTGATAAGCGTCAAGCACGAATCGAGCGAGTACGAACCCCTGGACCTTTATAAGTTCTGTGACGAAATGAAGATACCGGTCCTTCTGGGTAACTGCGTGGATTATGACGTCGCCCTTGCCCTTATGGAAACGGGCTGCCAGGGTATCTTCGTGGGCATAGGTCCCGGCACGGCATGTACATCCCGGGGCGTTCTCGGGATAGGGGTGCCTCAGATCACAGCTACATGTGATTGCGCGGCTGCGAGAGATTTCTATTACAAGAAGACCGGCAGATACGTTCCCGTTATCACTGACGGCGGAATGGCTACCGGTGGGGATGTATGTAAGGCCTTTGCTTCCGGGGCGGACGCGGTCATGCTCGGTAACGCTTTTGCCAGAGCCAAGGAGGCGCCCGGTAAGGGATATCACTGGGGTATGGCCATGCCGCATCCTTCGCTTCCCAGAGGAACACGCATACAGGTCGGCACGGCCGGCACACTTGAAGAGATACTCTACGGCCCCGCCAGGCTCGATGACGGCACCCAGAACCTGGTAGGCGCTCTTGCGACGAGCATGGGCAACCTCGGGGCACATAACATAAGCGAAATGCAGCTGGTGAACATGATCATAGCCCCTTCCATACAGACCGAAGGGAAGGTTTATCAGACCGCCCAGAGCGTTGGTATGAGAAAATAACCGAACTTCTTGCCTGAGAACTTGTAAACCGCACGAAAAATGACTAATACACATTCGGATTTTGTACATTTGCACGTCCACACCCAGTTCAGCCTTCTTGACGGAGCCTGCCGTCATGATGAGCTGCTGGATCTGGCCAAAGAATACGGAATGCCCGCTTGCGCCATAACCGATCACGGGAACATGTTCGGCGCGATAGAATTCTACAAAAAAGCCAAGTCGCGCGGGATAAAACCTATCATAGGATGCGAAGTTTACGTTGCTCCCGAAAGCCGTTTCGACAAGACAAGCCACGGGATACAGGGAGCTTATCATCTTGTTCTTCTTGCAAAAAACATGACCGGCTACAGGAATCTCATGGAACTCGTCTCCATCGGATATATAGAAGGGTTCTATTACAGGCCGAGGGTGGACAAAGAGGTGCTCGCCCGCCACAGCAAGGGACTTATCGCTTTAAGCGCCTGCCTGGGCGGGGAGATCCCGCACTTTCTTCTTTCTGACCAGTGGGAACAGGCCAAAAAGGCCGCACTGGGATATTCTGATATCTTTGGCAGGGACAATTTTTATCTGGAGCTCCAGGATAATCACTTGGATGAACAGGAAAAGATTAACAACCTGATAGTTAAGCTGGCGGAGGAGACAGACCTGCCTCTTGTGGCGACGAATGATGTCCATTACCTTGAGCGAGAGGATTCAAAGGCGCATGACGCGCTCTTGTGCATACAGACCCAGACCACGCTGGATCAGGAAGACCGTATGATGTTCAATACGGATCAGCTTTATTTCAAATCACCCGACAAAATGAAAGAGGCTTTTCTGGATCTGCCAGAATCGATCAAAAACACGGTGAAAATAGCTTCCCGGTGCAATCTGGAACTCGACTTCTCCGAGCTTCATCTGCCCAAGTTCGAGGCCCCGGACGGCCAGGATAACGAAAAGTTCTTCGAGAAACTCGTCGAAGAGGGGATAAACCGCCGTTATGGCGGTAATATTACAGACGAGATTCGCACACGTGTCGATCATGAAATGAAGATTATCAAGGGGCTCGGTTATGTCAGTTATTTCCTCATAGTATGGGATTTCATCAACCATGCTAAAGAGAAAGGCATTCCCGTCGGGCCCGGAAGGGGCTCTGCCGCGGGGAGTATAATCAGTTATGCTTTGGGTATAACCGATCTTGATCCGATAAAATACGGGCTTATCTTCGAAAGGTTCCTGAATCCGGAGAGGGTCACTATGCCTGATATCGATATCGACTTCTGTTTCGAAAGGCGCGGGGAAGTAATAGATTATGTTATAGAGAAGTATTCCAAGGAGAATGTCGCGCAGATCATCACATTTGGCAGCATGATGGCCAAGGGTGTTCTGAGGGATGTCGGCAGGGTTATGGGTATGCTTTATGCCGATGTGGACAAGATAGCCAAACTGGTGCCGAACGATCCCGGGATAACGCTTGAAAGGGCTCTTGATATAGAACCGGAGCTTACAGCCAGGTATGAAGAGGATCCCATGGTGAAGCAGCTCGTCGACACCTCGATGAGGCTTGAGGGGCTGAGCCGGCATGCCGGCAAGCACGCAGCTGGCGTTGTCATCTCAGATAAGCCCCTACAGAAACGTATACCCCTGTTCAAAACCTCGGACGACCAAATCACCACGGGTTATTCAATGAAGTCGCTGGACGAGATAGGCATGCTCAAGATGGATTTTCTTGGGCTGAAGACCCTGACGGTGATCGACCAGACGGTCAAAATAGCCAAGCGTACCAGGGGGGTTGATATCGACATTGACAGTATTCCCCTGGATGATGAGGCGACTTTCGAACTTTTATCCAAGGCGGAGACCGCCGGTGTATTCCAGCTTGAATCAGGCGGGATGAGGGACCTTTTGCGTAAGCTGGGTCCGGAGAGGTTCGAAGACCTTATTGCGATACTTGCGCTTTACCGCCCGGGACCGATGGGTAGCGGCATGCTGGATGATTTCATCAAGCGCAAGCAGGGCCAGATAGAGGTGAAGTATGACCATCCTTCCCTGGAGCCCATACTTAAGGAAACGTACGGGATCATAGTTTTCCAGGAGCAGGTCATGAACATCGTGTCTGCTCTTGCCGGATTTACCATGGCAGAAGCCGACAACGTGAGAAAGGTCATGGGTAAGAAGATCCCCGAAGCTCTCTCGGAGATCAAGGATAAGTTCATGGCCGGCACAAAAAAGAACAATGTCGATGAAGTTACAGCCGGTAAGATATGGGACTATATAACCTATTTCGCCGGTTACGGGTTCAATAAATCCCATTCGGCGGCTTACGCGATGATCAGTTACAGGACGGCTTATCTCAAGGCCAATTTTCCCGTGGAATTCATGACGGCTCTTCTTACAAGTGAGAAGAACAACAGTGACAAGATATCCGATTATATCACCGAAGCCCAGAGAATGGACATGGAGATATTGCCGCCGGACGTGAACGAGAGTTACAAGGATTTCACTGTCGTGGGCAAGGACATAAGGTTCGGTCTTTCCGCGGTCAAGAACGTGGGTAGCGGTGCTGCTGAGTCCATCATAAGCATACGGCAGCAGGAAGGCAAATTCGAATCGCTTTACGATTTCGCTCTCAAAGCCGACCTTAAAGCCGTCAACAGGAAGGTCGTGGAGAGCCTGATAAAATGCGGCGCTTTCGATTCCACCGGGATACGCAGATCGCAGGCGATGGCGGTCCTGGACAAGATCCTGGATATGGCTTCCAGGGCCAACCGGGACAGGAGTCTGGGCCAGATGTCCTTTTTCGATGATGCCGATGCGGACGAGAGTTTCCGGGAAAGTTTTCATGACATACCCGATATACCGGAGTGGTCAGAACATGAGCTCCTTGCAAATGAAAAGGAAATGCTAGGGTTTTATATCACGAACCACCCGCTTGCGAGGTTCGAGAAGCTCCTGAACGCATATTCAACATGCAGGATATCGGAACTTGCCGGCATGTCCGACGGACAGGAGGTGTTGATAGGGGGGATAATAAACAAGGTCAGGACGACGGTGACGCGCAAGAAAGCTGAAAAAATGGCTATTGTGAGGCTCGAGGACCTGGAGAACTTCGTTGAGGTCCTGGTCTTTCCGAAGGCTTACAGGAAGGCCCCCGAACTGATCAAGGAAGACAATCTCGTCTATATCCACGGCAGACTGAACCTGCGAGAAGAGGAACCAAAACTGGTGGCGGAGGATATAATACCTCTTGAGAAGGTAAAAGAAAGATATACCAGATCCGTTCTCGTAAAGCTTTCTACAACCGGCCTGGAGGAGCAGATGATGAAAAGGGTAAGAGGCATCATCCGCAAATTCGCCGGCAAAATACCGATATATATCGATATCATTTCCCCTGAGGGCCGTAAGGTGCGCCTTTCCACGGACAAAACTCTGTTCGTCAAACCATCCGGAGAGCTGATTTCCGAGCTGGAAGATGTCGTCGGTACCGGTAACGTTAAGTTCCTGACCAAGTGATACCGCCCCCCGTTCAGGACTGTAATGATAATTATTATAATATCGTTGACATCTGACATAACCCATGATAACATAACCACTTCTGATAGCTTTGCTGTAGCGAGATGACTGGATAGAATCTGATTAAAATAGAAGGAGGAAGATAAATGACAAAGAAAGACATCATCATGAAAATAGCTGAGGAGACCAACCTGAAGCAGGTTGAGGTCAAAGAAGTCGTGCAACGCACCTTTGACATGATAATCGAGAGTTTACGTCAGGGTGACAAGGTTGAGCTGCGCAATTTCGGCATCTTCAAGGTAAAGACCCGAAAAGGAAGGCTGGGCAGGAATCCTAGGACAGGCGAAAGCGTTACGATACCCGACAAGAAGGTGGTTTCTTTCAAGCCGGGCATGAAGATGAAGACGGATGTTGAAGACGCGGATACCAGTGATCTTGAACAGAACGTGTAATTCATCCGGCATCAGCGATCTTATAGCCACGACCGTGGCATAATTTACAAGGACGATAGTGGGTAACACGCCTAAATACAAAGCATTGAGGGGGATGCCCGATACTCTTCCCGAGGACGCGGAAGTAACGCGCTGGCTGGAAGACACGGCAAGATATGTTTTCGAGAACTTCGGGTATGGTGAGATACGCACGCCGCTGCTCGAGGAGACGGAAGTATTTACCCGCAGCATAGGTGAGGATACCGATATAGTCGAGAAGGAGATGTACTCCTTCACTGACAGGGGAGGAAAGAACGTATCACTCCGCCCGGAAGGCACCGCCCCCATAATACGCGCCTACATAGAGCATGGATGGCATAATGTTTCGGGGCTTACGCGTCTGTATTATATGGGGCCGATGTTCAGGGGGGAACGTCCTCAGAAAGGGCGGCTTCGCCAGTTCCACCAGATCGGAGCCGAGATTATCGGCGCTTCTGGTCCATATATCGATGCCGAGCTTATTTTTAATCTCAAGATGGTCCTCGAAGAACTCAAGGTTGATGGGTTCACGATACTGATCAACTCTCTTGGCTGTTCAAAGGACCGATCGGAGTACATGAAGGCCCTTTCAGAGTATCTTGAGGGGAAAAGCTCCGGACTTTGTGATAACTGCAGGAGAAGGGCCAGGACAAATGTGCTGAGGGTTCTTGACTGTAAGAACAGAGACTGCAAAAAAGTGGTCAGCGCAGCTCCTTCCATACTCGGGTATCTGTGCCGGTCATGTCTAGAATATTACCAACAGCTGAAAAAAATACTCGCTGAGATGGATATTCCTTTCAAGGAGAAGAGCGACCTGGTCAGGGGGCTTGATTATTATACGGGGACCATATTCGAAGTGCGTCACCCGGCACTGGGAGCTCAGGACGCGGTGGCCGCCGGAGGAAGGTATGATGAACTTACCGAGCAGATGGGAGGTCCCAGCGCGGGGGCTACAGGGTATGCCATCGGGGTTGAAAGATTGCTTCTTGCCGTGGACAGGAAGAAAATCCCTCGCAGACCGCCGCCGGTCCTTGTCATTCCCGTGGATAAGGAGTATTTCAGCCATGCTTTTTCGACGGCCAACCAATTTCGCGCCAGAGGCGTCAGCTCGGATATCGATCTTACCGGGCGCTCCCTCAAGGGCCAGATGAGAAGGGCTGGTAAAGAGTCCAGGGATTTTGTGATCCTGATAGGAGAACAGGAGGTAAAGGAAGGCGAAGTGCTCCTCAAGAATATGCGCGAAGGCACGCAACAGGCTTTAAGTTTTGATGAAGCAGTGAAAAAACTGAAAGGAAGAGATGATACGTACGCATAATTGCGGTGAACTGGGTTCAGAGGATACGGGCAAGGATGTCGCTCTCTGCGGATGGATAGATTCGCGCAGAGACCACGGTGAGATCATATTCATGGATCTCAGGGATAAGCATGGCAGGACGCAGATAGTGTTCGATCCAGAGAAGAACAAGGAAGCGCATGTCAAAGCGCACCAGCTCAGGAATGAATACTGCGTTAAAGTGAAAGGTAAGGTCTCGCCTCGTCCGGAAGGGACGGTGAACCCCAAGATAGCTACCGGCCGGATCGAGATCGACGTGGACAGGATAGAGGTGCTCTCAGAGTCTGATACACCGCCTTTTGAGATAAAGGATGATGTGGATGTGTCAGAGGAGATGCGCCTTAAATACAGGTACCTTGACCTCCGGCGAGTGCCCATGCAAAAGCGGCTGAACATAAAACACAAGCTATACCGTCATATAACGGACTTTCTTGATAATGAAGGGTTCGTTTCAGTGGAAACGCCGATGCTGACAAAGTCCACTCCGGAAGGGGCAAGGGACTATCTTGTTCCCTCAAGGGTCCACGGGGGCAGTTTTTACGCGCTTCCACAGTCGCCTCAAATATTCAAGCAGATCCTGATGGTGGCAGGCGTGGAGAAGTATTTCCAGATAGTGCGCTGTTTCCGGGATGAGGACCTCAGGGCGGACAGGCAGCCAGAATTCACGCAGCTTGATATGGAGATGTCTTTCGTTGAAGAAGAGGATATATTCGGGGTCTGTGAACGCCTTTTCAAGGCTATATTCTCCAAGGTAATGGACATGGAGATAGAAATACCGTTTGAAAGGGTCAGTTACCGCCATGTCATGGAGAAGTACGGCAGTGATAAGCCGGACAGACGTTTCGGAGTTCATTTACAGGACCTTACCGAAGAAGCTGGCAGATCCTCCTTCAAGGTCTTCTCCAATGCCGTTTCATCCGGGGGACGGGTAATGGCCCTAGCAGCGCCGGGTTACGCGGACATAAGCCGCAAGGATATAGATGATCTTACCGCTTTCGTCGGTGAGTATGGAGCCAAGGGCCTGGCTTATTTCAAGGTCACAGAAGAAGGTCTTTCCTCGCCGATAACCAAGTTCTTCAAACCGGGAGAACTTGAACTGTTCCGGGAAAAGACAGGCGCCTCGGCGGGCGACATGATATTCATGGTAGCCGATGCGGAAGAAGTAGTATGGGATTCTTTGGGTGCTCTGCGCCTTAAGATAGGACGCGAGAAGAACCTGATAGAAAAGGATAAGTTCGATTTTCTCTGGGTAGTGGATTTTCCTCTTTTCAAGTTCAACAAGGACGAGAAAAGATGGGTCTCCGAACATCACCCGTTCACTTTTTTCCGTCAGGAAGATCTGGAGCTGCTTGAAAAAGGAGAGTTCGGGAAAATAAGATCGCTTTCCTATGACCTTGTCCTCAACGGGAGCGAAATAGGTTCTGGAAGCATAAGGATACATAAAAGAGATGTTCAGAAAAGGATCTTCGATATCCTGGGATTGACCGAGGAGGAGGCAGAGAGCAAGTTCGGTTTCCTGCTGGAGGCGTTCAATTACGGACCGCCGCCCCACGGCGGGATCGCTTTCGGCATGGACCGACTGGTCACCCTGTTTACAGGAGACTCTTCCATACGCGAGGTAATACCTTTTCCCAAGACACAGAAGGGGATATGCCCTCTGAGCGGGGCGCCTTCCTACGTCGATGACAGGCAGCTAAGGGAATTAGGGATTAAACATACAAAAAGAACCAAGAAAGAAGGATAACCCCCGACCACTTTACACGAGTGGACAGGGAAGGAGGTAGAGAATGGAAAAGATAATAAGATCTTTTGTGCTGGTCTGTTTTCTGGTGAGCGTTTTTGCCTGCTGCAGGGCCGGTGCGATCGATGTATATACGTTCAAGAAGAAAAGAGTAGACCAGAACCTGGACGGAAATCGCGGGTATCTGATGGGCAAGCCCCAGGACATGAAAGGCGGGGAAAGGAACGTAAAACGTACACTCATAGGGGTGGATATAGAGCTTCCCGCGGGTTCTTCTTACACAGAAGATGAAAGCCGGGAGACGGCAGTTCCCGACGAAGGCAAGAAACAGGATAAACCTTCTACCACTATCAAGGATGAATCCGAGGAAGACTGGATAAAATAAGGTTGGACCATGGCTGAAAGAACCATAAGACTTACCGATGATTCAGAAGCAAGAGTCCTTTTCGGAAAACACGACGATAATCTCAGGAAGATCGAGAAGGCGTTTGGCGTGACGACTTCCTTCCGTGACGGGGGGCTTAAAATATCGTCAGAGGACGCAAACGCTCTGGATAATGCTAATAAGGTCATAGACGAGTTCCTTGTGGTAATAAGGAAAGGTGGTCATCTCTCTCCCCGGGACATAGATTACGCGCTTAAGAACCCTGAAGTAGCCGTGCATCTTGATGATATCTTTCTTGACAGGATCCAGGTGAGTTCAAAGAGGGCCTATATAACGCCCAGAAGCGCCGGCCAGAAGAGGTATATCGATGCCATAAGGAAATTCGATATAGTTTTCGGCATCGGCCCTGCCGGTACCGGCAAGACCTACCTTGCCATGGCTATGGCGGTTAACGCTTTGAAGAAGAACCTGGTATCCAGGATAATCCTCACAAGACCCGCTGTCGAAGCGGGTGAGAGCCTGGGGTATCTGCCAGGCGACATGTACGAGAAGGTCAACCCCTACCTCAGGCCTTTGTATGATGCGCTTTACGATATGGTGGAGCCGCATCTAATAAAGGATTATCTGGAGAGGGGTATTATCGAGGTGGCGCCTCTGGCTTTTATGCGGGGAAGGACGCTGAACGATTCTTTCATAATCATGGACGAAGCGCAGAATTCCACTCAGGAGCAGATGAAGATGTTCCTTACGCGCCTGGGGTTTGATTCCAAGACCGTTATTACCGGGGATGTTACTCAAAGCGATCTGCCCAAAGGCAGAAGTTCAGGACTCATCCACGCGAATTCCATTCTCGAGAAGATAGAGGGTATCAAGTTCGTCATGCTTAAGGGCGAGGACGTGGTCAGGCATGAACTCGTGCAAGAGATAATCAAGGTGTACAGGGAAAAAGCGGGGCCTGAAAATGAATAAGCTTATTAATACCAAGAAATTCAAGGAAATCGCAACACGCAAGCAGACGATCTCCGTTCTGATGATAGCGGTCTTTTTTGCCGTTACCCTGGCGAGCATGTTCATAAGCCCCAAGCTCAGTCACTGGAAGATACACGAGGGGGATATCGCGCTTAAGACCATCTACGCTCCCTATGATTTCGTTTATTACTGGGAGATAGACGATGAGGCTACCGAAAAGGCCAGGAACACGGCCAGTGAAAATGTTCCTTTTTATGCGGAACGGGACCTTGTCCTCGAGGAGAGGATCAGGACCGAGATAGACGATGTTTTCAGTGCTATCGAGGAACAAAAAGAGATGGAGTCGCCCGTTAATGAAAAGGTCGTTGCTCTTGAGGAAAGGCTAAAAGAGAAGGTTCCCGAAAGGGACCTGAAAGTCCTGATCGCGTATCCGAATACGGCCAAGCTCCAGAATATGGTGCTCAACGTTCTTGATAATCTCTTTCTTGCGGGTTATGCCAGTGAGGAGGACCTTCAACTGCTCAGGCAGCAGGGGGAAGAAGAGGTAATGATATTCAACGGTTCCATGCGCAAGCAGATGCGCAGGGAAACCCAGGCCCTGCTGGGGGGTGGGGAACTGGAAAAAGTGGCCGAGGAATATGCCTCTAAGCAGTTTCCCGGCGACCGCAGGACGCGCAAGGCGGCAGCGTCTCTGGTAACAGCCTATATCGAACCGAACATAAAGCTTGACCTTGAAAAGACCGAAAGGATGGAACAGGCGGCGCGCGAAAAGGTCGAGCCCGTCTACCGCAGATGGGAAGTCAAGAAGAACGAGCTTGTTATTGAGAAGGGCGAAAGGGTTAACGCGCGCCATATCGCACAGATATCACAGCTAAGAAGCATTTTCCGTCCGGGCATCACGCCCAAGTTCTTTTTTGGGGTCATACTTCTTTTTATGCTCCTGGGTCTGGTAGCGGGTATACATGCGCATTTCACCGTCAAGGCCGATTTTTTAAAGAAAACAAAAGAACTTTCCATAATCCTGATCACGATGTTCTTGATGATCCTGGCCGCGGATCTCATAATACGCTCGCCGCAGCCGAGCTATTTCATACCCCTTGCCAGCATGGGCATGATAATCACTCTGCTTGTGAGCTTCAATATCTCTTTTCTGTTTGTGGTGTTGCTCAGCGTGCTCATATCGCTGCTCATGGGAGGGGATATCGAGGTGGCTCTTGTTCTTCTGGTAGGCAGCGTGGTCGGTATGGCTGCGGTAAAAGGCGCCCGCAGAAGAGGCCAGATACTTTGGGCCGGGCTCCTGGTGGGAGCGGCAAAGCTGTTTTCGATATCCTGTATCGGTCTTATAAACGGTATGGGAATGGATTTTTATGTCCGGGAAGGCGCCTGGGCGATGGCCAGCGGCATACTTTCGGGTTTCATAGTCATGGGGCTTTTGCCGGTATTCGAACATGTTTTCAAGGTGCCCACGAACATCAGCCTTCTGGAACTTTCAGATCTTAACCATCCGCTTCTTAAGCGTCTGGCCATGGAGGCGCCCGGTACCTACCATCATTCGATCATGGTGGGCAATCTTGCTGAAGCTGCCTGTGATGCCATCGGGGCCAACAGCCTGCTTGCCCGAGTGGGGTCCTATTACCATGATATTGGCAAGATCACAAAGGCGGAATATTTCAGCGAGAACGAAATGGGGGCAGGTTCAAAGCATTTGAACCTGGCGCCTTCGATGAGTGCGCTCATTATAGCAAAGCACGTCAAAGAAGGCGTGGAAATGGCAAGGCAGTATAAACTCAATAAAACCATAGTGGACTTTATAAATCATCACCATGGAGACAGCCTCATAGCCTATTTCTACCAGAAGGCAATAGAAAAATCCGAGGACGGGAAGGTCCTGAGGGAAGAGGATTTCCGTTATCCGGGGCCCAGACCCCAGACAAAGGAAAGCGCCATAGTGCTCTTGGCCGATTCGGTCGAGGCTTCCAGCAGATCCCTGGAGGAGCCGACACCCGCCAGCATAAGGAACCTCGTCAGGAAGATAATCAACAACAAGTTCATAGACGGACAGCTCGATGAATGTGATCTGACGCTGAAGGATATGCATGTTATCGCCGACAGCTTTGTCAGGGTGCTGATGGGGATCTTCCACACCCGGCTCAATTATCCGGAACCCGGCAAAAAACAATCGAACGGATCGCAGTCAAATGACAATAAGAATAAACAGCGAAAACCTAAACAAAAAAAGAAAGATTGATCTTTCAAAACTGGAAGATGTCGCGAGATTGGTCCTAAACCGGCACAAAAGACCTGACGCGGAACTGAACATGATCTTCGTTTCCAGCCAGAAGATACGTGCGATGAACCGCAAATGGTTCGGAAAGGACCGGGCGACGGATGTTATAGCATGGCCTTCGGGTGATAACGGAGTCTTCCTCGGGGATATAGCGATATCCTCCGATGCGGCGGCAAGGAACTCGGGTGAATACGGTCTCTCCTTCGAGGAGGAGATATCCCTTTACGTTATTCACGGCATATTGCATCTTTTGGGATATGATGACAGGACCGCCCGGAAGCGGGCAAAGATGCGGAAGGAAGAAGATGCGCTTTTACAAAAAGCCAGAAAAGCATTTCGGAAGTAAGTTCCTGCTCAGCGTGAACGCTGCTCTTGAAGGAGTAGTGCACACGCTGCAGAGCGAAAGGAACATGAGGATACATTTCGCCATCGCTTTTCTGGTCCTGATAGCGGGGATATATCTTAATCTCTCTCCGGAACAGTTCATGATCCTCTGTTTCGCGGTGACTTTCGTGCTGGTCGCTGAAATGTTCAATACCGCGATAGAACACCTCACCGACCACGTGAGCGATGAGTTCCATCCGACGGTCAAGATCATCAAGGACGTTTCGGCGGGCGCGGTGTTCGTGAGCGCGGTGAACGCCTCGATTACCGGCTATCTGCTTTTTGCCAAACGCATCGCGGGGGGAATGAGGGGGCTTTTAAGGATAAAGCAGTCCCCCTGGCACATAACGCTGATAACTTTGCTTGTTGTGATCGGCGTGGTCATACTCATCAAGGTCATACGCAAGGAGAAATTCCTATTAAAAGGAGGGATGCCCAGTGGCCACTCCGCGGTTGCGTTTGCGGTATGGGTCGTTATATCTCTTCTTACCATGAACCCGCTGGTGAGCATACTGGTGTTCTTTCTAGTACTTATTATAGCGAAAAGCAGGATGACCAACGGCGTGCATTCGCTCTGGGAGGTCATAGCGGGAAGTCTGATAGGGGCGCTGGTAGCGCTTTTGATATTTCAGATGCTTTCTTAAAAGAAAACGGGGAACATTAATGAAAATCAAGTTGTGGAACAGATTTCTGGTCAACTTTTTCAACGGGATAGTACTTCTTCTGCCCGCGGTGGTCACCATATGGATCATAAGGTTCGTGGTGATAAAGATGAACGATGTCATACTCAGCCCGCTGGTCAAGGTGCTGGCGCCGATGGCATGGGAGCAGACGCACGGAGTGGTAATAGCCAAGACCCTGATATTTATCGGTGTTATATTCACGGTTGCTCTTATAGGGTGGGGCGCGAAGATATGGGTAATAAATCGCATGTTCGCCCTTGGTGAGAATATTTTCATCAGGGTTCCGATCATGGGAAAACTGTATACTACGAGTAAACAGATCTTCGGTGCGCTCATAGGTCAGGGAAAGACGATCTTCAAACAGGTAGTGCTTATTGAGTACCCCAGAGAAGGCCTTTATACGATAGCTTTCACCACCGGTACCACCAAGGGTGAGCTGAAGGATCAGCTGGGCGAAACGGGCGTGAACGTGTTCGTGCCTACGACACCTAATCCCACCAGCGGATTTTTCCTGGTCATCCCGAGAAGGAGCATACGGTTTTTGAACATGAGCGTTGAAGACGGCATGAAACTGGTCGTTTCCGGAGGATCGGTCTCACCGGTCGTTCCTTATGTGTCAGAACAAAGCTAGAAACATTTGAATATGCCTGCACAAAGTGCCGAGGGGATAATATTACGCAAGTACCTTTTAAGGGAGACCAGCTACATACTTGTGGTGTTCACCGAGAACTTTGGTAAGATAAGAGGCGTGATGAAAGGGGTGAGGAACCCCTATCCGCAGTTCGCCGGGAACTTTGAAATATTCACTAGATGCGACCTGCTCTTTTACAGAAAACACAAAAGGCCGATGGACCTTATCACCCATTGCGAGGCCGTCGATTTTTATCTTCCCGTAAGAAAAGACATAGAAAGGTTGACATACGCTAATTATTTTATAGAATTAATAAACGTGGTCACCAGCGATTACGACCCTAACGAAGAACTTTACCGGGTCCTGGTCAGAAGCCTCGAGATGCTGGGGACCGGTTCCAGCGCAAAACGTGTCAGCAGGATATTCGAGATAAAAACATTGGGAGCCATTGGGCTCAGGCCCGAACTTGACATATGCTGCGGGTGCGGGGGCGAGCTCGGCACAGGTTCTGTATTCAGTATCTCTTCAGGTGGTACGGTATGTTCAGGGTGCGCATCCCGATCGGGCAGCTATTTAAGACTTTCCCCGGGAACACTAAAATTCCTGAGGAAGATACAATCGAGTGAGATTGACAGACTTGCGCACATAAAGGTGAGCAGCCAGGTGGGCAGGGAGACTGAAAGGATACTGAAAAGTTTTATGGCGTATCATCTCGGGCGCCAGATGAGATCACTTAAGTTTTTGGAAACCCTCCAGAAGGAGAGAATAATCTAGTCATGGAAAAAAAGAAGAAAAAGACCGAAACAGAAGAAGTAACAGTTGATGTTGCTCTCAAGGATATAGCGAACCTCTGCAAAAGGCGCGGGTTTATTTTCCAGGACAGTGAGATATACGGCGGAATAGGCAGCGTGTGGGATTACGGACCCCTGGGGGTCGAGCTCAAGAAGAACGTCAAGGCCCAGTGGTGGAAGAGCATGGTCTACGACCGCAGCGATGTGGAGGGGCTGGACGCGGCGATATTGATGAACCCCGAGGTCTGGAAAGCCTCAGGGCATGTCGGTTCCTTTGCTGACATGATGAGTGATTGTAAACAGTGTAAGAAGAGGTTCCGCATCGATAAGATCAAGGGAGATAAGTGTCCCGAATGCGGCGGGGAGCTTACGGAGCCCAAAAGTTTCAACCTTATGTTCAAGACCCAGCTGGGTTCGGTCGAAGGAAGTGCTCAGGATGTCTACCTGAGACCGGAGACCGCTCAGGGGATATTCGTCAACTTCGAGAATATCGTTAATTCCAGCAGACGGAAGCTGCCATTCGGGGTGGCCCAGACGGGCAAGGCTTTCCGTAATGAAATAACCACCGGCAACTTTACTTTCAGGAGCCGTGAGTTCGAACAGATGGAGCTGGAGTTTTTCGTCCGTCCGGGAGAGGATGAGGAGTGGTATGATTACTGGGTGAATGAGCGCAAACAGTGGTACATCTCCCTGGGCATACGCAAGGAAAGCCTCAGGCTTCGCGAGCATGAGAAGGACGAGCTTGCCCATTACGCAAAAAGATGCCATGATATCGAGTATTCCTTCCCGATGGGGTGGTCGGAACTTGAAGGTATCGCCAACAGGACCGATTTCGACCTGAAGCAGCATTCCAAGATCAGCGGGAAGGAGCTGACCTATTACGATACTGCGGCCGATGAGAGGTTCACCCCTTATGTGATAGAGCCTTCAGGGGGGGTTGACAGGGCCGTTCTGGCCTTTATGGTGGATGCCTACAGGCAGGAGACAGTTAAGGGCAGGAAGCGGGTCTACCTTGCCCTGGACAGGAGACTTTCTCCGATAAAGGCGGCGGTACTTCCGCTTCTCAAGAACAAGCCGGAAATAGTCGAGATGGCCCAAAAGATACGCGAGGATATAAAAGGGGATTACCGCGTGGTCTATGACGACACGGCGGCGATAGGAAGGCTTTACAGAAGGCAGGACGAGATCGGTACGCCATATTGTGTTACCGTTGATGTGGATTCTCTTGAGGACGGTAAAGTCACTGTTCGTGAGAGGGACTCCATGGAGCAGGAACGTATAGGAGCTGACAGGCTTAAAGAGTATTTTTCGGAAAAGTTCTAGTTTGATCCGGCCGGGCCTCTTTAGTGGCCCGGAAAAACAAAGAAGGAGGAGAAGGACAACGATGGCCAGAAAAAAGAAAACATCCAAAAAGACGAAGAAGTACGTGTATTCATTCGGCGGGGGTAAGGCCGATGGAAAAGCGGAAATGAAAAACCTTCTGGGCGGTAAGGGAGCCAACCTGGCGGAGATGGCGGGGCATTCTAAGCTAAAACTGCCCGTGCCGCCGGGGTTCACCATAACCACTGATGTCTGCACGTATTATTACGACTACGGCAAGAAATACCCCAGAGAGCTAAATGCGCAGGTGGACAAGGCTTTGAAGAGGGTGGAGAAGCTTACTGGTAAGAAGTTCGGCGACGAAAAGAACCCTTTACTCGTATCGGTCCGTTCAGGCGCTCGCCAGTCCATGCCCGGTATGATGGAGACCGTGCTCAATGTTGGCCTTACCAGCAAGACAATTAAGGGTCTTATCAAGAAAAGCGGAAGTGAAAGGTTCGCTTATGATGCCTACAGGCGTCTTATCACCATGTACTCTGACGTTGTCATGGAGAAGGCGGCCGGAATTGAGCCGAAAGAAGGCCAGGGCATCAGGATGCAGCTGGAGAAGCTTCTTAACAAGAAAAAGATCCAGGTCGGGGCCAAGACCGATACCGATCTTTCCGCGGAGGATCTGAAGGATCTCTGCGTTCAGTACAAGAAAAAGGTCAAGCAGGTGCTTAAAAAGGATTTCCCGGATAACGCCGACGATCAGCTCTGGGGAGGTATCGGGGCGGTATTCCAGTCCTGGAACGGTAAGCGCGCAGTCTCATATAGGCAGATAGAGGGTATACCTGCCGAATGGGGTACAGCCGTGAACGTACAGACAATGGTCTTCGGTAACATGGGCAAGGATTCGGCTACCGGCGTAGCTTTCACGCGTAATCCAGGTAACGGCGATAACAAGTTCTACGGTGAATACCTCGTCAATGCCCAGGGAGAAGACGTGGTTGCCGGCACGAGGACGCCTGCGCCGATAAACGAGAATTCCCGTTCCCAGAGCAACAAGCACGAAACGATGCTTAAAAAATGGGACCCCAAGGTATACAAGCAGCTCGACAGTATACAGAAGAGGCTTGAGAAACATTATCGCGACATGCAGGACCTTGAGTTCACCATCGAGGACCGGAAGCTTTATCTTCTGCAGACACGAACCGGTAAACGTAACGGCCCGGCTGCTGTTAAGATGGCGGTCGATATGGAAAAAGAGGGTCTTATTACCGAGGAAGAAGCGGTTATGAGGGTCAAGCCCTCTCAGCTGGATGAACTTTTACATCCCATTATAGACCCGGCCGCTGAAAAGAAGAGCGATCCGCTGGCGAAAGGTCTTCCGGCGGGTCCCGGCGGAGCAAGCGGCCAGATAGTCTTCGACTCAGATAATGCCGTGAAATGGGCTGAGAACGGGAAGAAGGTTATCCTGGTGCGCGAGGAGACCAACCCCGAGGATGTTGAAGGAATGAGGGCGGCAAAGGCCATCCTTACGGCTCGGGGAGGGATGACCTCGCACGCGGCGCTTGTAGCACGCGGGTGGGGTAAATGCTGTATCGTAGGGTGTGACGCCCTTGAGGTCGACTATGCCAAAAAAGAGGTCAAGATAGCCGGCAAGGGTAAACTCAAACTAGGGGACTGGATCACGCTTAACGGTACCAAGGGTCTCGTGTACAAGGGTACGCTTCCCATGATGGACGCGGCAAAAGAGAACAAAATGCTCAATAAGTTCCTCAAGATATGTGACAACGTTAAGAAACTTAAGATCAGGACCAATGCTGAGACACCGGCGGACGCCAAAAAGGCGCGTTCTTTCGGTGCAGAAGGCATAGGCCTGTTCAGGACAGAGCACATGTTCTACGGAGAGGGTTCGGAAGAACCGCTTTTCAAACTGCGCAAGATGATCCTTTCCAGTTCCGAGAGGGAAAGAAGAGCTGCGCTAAAGGAGCTGTACCCTTACGTGAAAAAGGACGTGAAAAGCACCCTGAAGGCCATGGCCGGATATCCGGTCACCATCAGGCTCCTGGACCCGCCTCTTCATGAGTTCGTTCCGCACCAGAAGAGCGCTCAGAGGAAGCTCGCCAAAACCCTCAAGATAAAGATGTCGGACCTGGAGAAAAGGATATCCCTTCTCAAGGAAAGTAACCCTATGATGGGACACAGAGGCGTCCGCCTGGGTGTTACATATCCTGAGATAACCGAGATGCAGGCAAGAGCGGTGTACGAATCCACCGCGGAACTGTTGAAGAACAAAAAGAAGGTGATGTCCGAGATCATGATACCTGTCGTTGGAACAGCGCAGGAGATCCGTGACCAGAAAAAGGTCATAGAGAAAGTGCGCGAAGAGACCCTGAAAAAATACAACATGAAGAAGCTACCGGTCATGATAGGTACCATGATAGAGATACCGCGTGCCGCGCTTACAGCTGATCAGATAGCCGACGTGGCTGAGTTCTTCTCCTTCGGGACGAACGACCTCACCCAGATGAGCTTCGGGTTCAGCCGTGATGACATGGGCGGGTTTCTTGCTCCATACCTGGACAAGAACATCCTCCCCCAGGACCCTTTCCAGTCGCTGGACCAGGAAGGCGTGGGCCAGCTGATCAAGGTGGGCATCGATCGCGGCAGGAAAGTAAGACCTGATCTCAAGGTCGGTATCTGCGGAGAGCACGGAGGCGATCCGGCGTCCATTGAATTCTGCTATAAAGCAGGCATGGATTACGTGAGCTGCTCACCGTTCCGCGTACCTATAGCAAGGCTTGCAGCCGCACAGGCGGCGGTCAAGGACTGTTAGTAAGTTGCTGAAAACGCCACCCCGGACGCGTATTATTACGTGTCCGGGGCCGGCAAATAAATCACGAGGTTATACATGGACGCGATAAAACTTTACCTGAAAGATATACGCGACCTGCCTCTTCTCTCGCCCGTAGAAGAAAAAGAGCTTGCGCAAAAGGTCAAAAAGGGCAACAAGAAAGCCAGGCAGAAGATGATCAAGAGCAATCTTCGGCTTGTGATAAATATCGCCAAAAAATACAGTTACTTGGGTGTGCCCATGCTCGATCTTATCGAAGAAGGCAATCTGGGGCTAATGAAGGCCGTGACAAAATATGATCCCGATAAGGGATACCGTTTCAGCACGTACGCGGCATGGTGGATAAAGCAATATATCACAAGGGCGGTCGCCAACCAGGGCAAGACGGTACGCATACCTGTGTACGTCATGGAGATGCTGATGCGGTTTCAGAAGGTCAAGAAACAGCTATCACAGAAACTGCATAAAAATCCCCAGATGAGCGATATAGCGAAGAAAATGAAGCTGCCTGTTTCCAGGGTTAGACAGCTGAACCACATGGCTTCCAATATCGCAAGCCTCAACGCTCCGATAGGCGAGTCTGGTGATTCAGAGTTCATGGACCTTATAGAGGATGAAAGTATCGTCAGTTCCGTTGATGAGCTCTCCAAATTCCTCCTGCACGAGAGAATAGAGGGATTGCTTGAGAAGATGACCGGGCGCGAAGAAAAGATCCTCAGGCTGCGTTTCGGTCTTACCGATGACGGCGTTTCCCACACACTCAGGGATACTGCTAAACATTTCGGTATAACCCGCGAAAGGGTCCGGCAGATAGAGGCCGCATGCATGCTCAAGCTAAGGAAGATGATGGAGGAACAGGAGCAGGACGCTGAGGCTCGTATGAACGGAAAGAAGAAAAAGAAAAAGAAGAAAACCATCAGGAGCAGAGGCTGATCGCTCATGCGGCTGGACTTCTCAACACTTTCTTTTAAAAAAATAGGGATCCTTGCGGGGATCCTTATTTGTATTTTGATCATAATTATTTCATTTATCAGGCATCCGAAGCCGGTAGAGTATAGGGTCGGATGGAAAGAGACATTTTCCGGCGAGCCCGGCGCCATCCCGGATGGCTGGAAACTGATGGGTAAACCGGGAACGCCTAAATCCGACTTTTCCATTGTGCGTGAGGGCGGCAATTCTTTCCTGCACATGGATTCCCATAAAGGAAGCTCCAGCCTTGTAACATCCCTGGAGGGCGTGGATCTCCGGGAAACGCCTCTTCTTAGGTGGAAATGGAGAGCCGGAAAACTTCCCGAAGGCGCCGACGGCAGGGTGAAATCCAGGGATGACCAGGCTATCGCGGTTTATGTGGGCACCGGCAGTATGCTGAGCAAAAAGACCATATCATACAGGTGGGATACCGTGACCCCCAAAGGGACGGCTGGCAAAAGTGTTTATGGTGCCGGTACGATCAAGGATAAGTGGATAACACTGCGCAATAAACAGGATGCGGGCAGCGGATGGATCACCGAAGAGCGTAACTGCGCAGAAGATTTTAAAAAAGCATGGGGATTCTATCCGGAAAAGGTTTATATCAGTATTTCCTGTAACAGTCAGTACACTGCCTCCAGCGCGCGCGCGGATCTTGCCTGGATAGAACTGGTCGACGTAAAAGACAAAGAGGAAAAAACAAGGTGATAAGCATATTCTTCCTCTCAGTCGTTGCAGGCATTATACTGGCCGCGCCCTTCGGACCGGCAGGCGCTCTGGTGGCCGATTCAGCTTTGATGCATGACAGAAGGGCTCTGGAAGGCACCATTCTGGGCGCGGTGACCGGTGACACTTGTCTTGCTTTGGCGGTATCGCTGGCAGCGGTGCCGATCAGGGACTTTTTAGCCGAGCATGAAAAATTATTTTTCCTGTTCTCGGGGATATTGATATTATCGATCGGACTTTTTTTGGTCGTTAACGGCGGCAGGAGGAGCCTGGCAAAAAAACCGCACAGGAAGGCACCGACGCGCCGAGGTGCTCCTTCTTTGGGGGTGTTCCTGATAACGTTATTACATCCGGGGAGTATTGCGGCTTTTGTTTTTCTTGCCGGTTTTTTCTCTCTTAAGTTCAGCTCTTTCGGAAATAACCGACTGATTTTCGTTTTGGGTATAGCTTTGGGTTCAGTATTGGCCTTTGCGCCGATGGGGATCCTTTTCTGGATGATCAGAGGAAAAGCCGAGAAGTACATACTCTACCTGAGGTCTTTTTTAGCTTTTATTGTCGCAGCAGCGGGTTTGTATTGTCTGGCCCGGGCTCTTTGACCGTCTTTGAAGGGAGTGAGGACAGGTTATGATTAGAAGATTTCCCGACAATATCGTTAAACCGACAGTGCTTGTTGAAACGGATAAATTTCTTGTAAAGCTGGCGGAGAACCATGAAGAGATCGAAGAGGTGCAGAGGCTCCGTTATGAAGTGTTCAATATCGAACAGGGAAGGGGACTGGAACAGGCGGAGAAGTACGGGATAGATTTTGACGAATATGATGAATATTGTTTGCACCTTATGGTCATCAAAAAGAATCCGCATGCTGTCATAGGTACCTATCGCGCGCATCTGGGATGTATAGCCAACTCGGCCAAAGGTTTTTATTCTTCCAGGGAATATAACATCAAGGGGCTTTACAGTATAGCCGATAAATGTCTTGAACTGGGAAGGTCCTGCGTATCACCCGAATACAGGACCGGGTCTGCGGTGGCACTTCTCTGGGGCGCGATCACGGAACTGCTTAAAAGAGCTCGCCTTACCTACATGCTCGGTTGTGTCAGCCTGGATGAGACGAATCCGAAGATCGGCTGGGCGCTGTACGATTATCTGGTGGAAAGATGTCCCCCGTACTCCGGGGCGACAGCTTATCCCCGGCCGGGGTTCAGACTGGAGAGACCGCCCAAAAAGGAGATACAGAAAGTTCTCTCCGATGAAAAAAAACTCAAGAGACATATCCCACCTATTTTCAAAGGATACCTGAGGCTTGGCGCCAGCATATGCGGTGAACCGGCGCTGGACAGGGAATTCGGGACCATAGACTTTTTCATACTTGTGGATATCAGGAATGTTCCTGAACGTTATATCAGGCATTTCAAGTATAAGAACGGGATGGGCGCATAACATGCCTCTCATAAGGCGGCTTTACAGGATCACGGCTTTGGCTGTGTGGCTTGCCGTTGTTACCATTCTCTCGGTGCCTTACCGGTTCCGGGGATGGTACGGAAGAAAGAAAATAAGCCATATCCTGAGGTTATGGGCTCGCGGTGTGGGCAGGATAATCAACCTGCGCGTAAAGGTCCACGGGGATCCGTGTCAGGTCCCGGGAGGGCTGGTGGTGTCCAATCATCTCGGATATATTGATATAGTCGTACATGGATCGGTTTTTCCTCTGAGGTTCACTTCTTCCACGGAAACGGATTCATGGCCTGTCGTAGGCCCGATCGTGGCCTTATCGAACCCCGTCCTGGTTAACAGGTTCTCCCCGGCGCGTTCGAAAAAAGCTAAAAGGGATTATGCCAAGACCATCAGGCGCGGGATGTATCTGATGGTGTATCCGGAAGGCACTTCGACCGACGGAAAGGGCGGGGTGCTGCCGTTCAAATCGACCTGTTTTGAAGCTGTCGCGCAGTCGGACATGCCGGTAATACCCGTGCTTATCAGATACAATGAACCCGAACAAAGGCCTACCGTATGCTGGTACGGGGATATGACCCTGGTGCCGCATCTCTGGCGTATCCTTGGATATGCATCCATTGAAGCGGATCTGTTCATATTGCCGCCGGTATACTCTGAGGGCAGGAGCAGGAAAGAACTGGCCTCCTACGTTCATGATGTGATGGATGCTGGATACAGGAGTTTGATCGCGGCAGAAAAGGCGCTTTACACAGGCGGCAAAATCTGATATAAAAGACATACATTTTTGTCCCCGTAGCTCAGCTGGATAGAGCGACTGCCTCCTAAGCAGTAGGTCACACGTTCGAATCGTGTCGGGGACGCCATGTTCAAGGGCCCGCGGGTTATCCCGCGGGCCCTGTATTTTTGCGCCGAGAGGGCTGATAGATGATCTAAACCGATTATACGGCCCGGCTTGCATTCTATGAGAATTAACATTATACTTTCTATATTCGGGTATATAGCCAATAAGGAGGATACGATGAAAAAGCTGTTTGCGTTGGTACTGGTGGTGGCCTTTGTCTTGGGATCCGTGTCAGTATACGCGGATGATACTGCTTCGGGCGGTGAAAAGAAATCCGTCTTCCAGGTATGGGCTGACTGGATCAAGGGCGAATAAACCTAGGATCATTGTTAAAGAAAACACCGGTAGCTCCCGGATCGGGAGGACCGGTGTTTTTTCTCAGAAAAAGCTTGCAAAATAACGGTTTTAACGTTAAGATAATAAATACTGTTATTCCAAGGAGGTAGGGAAAAATGGAAAAAGAAGCAGCTGTTACAACTGTGTCCAACGAAGGAAAGCTTCAGCAGGTAGAAATACCTTCAAAGGAAGCTTGCGAGATAATAGCCTGTTCTCTTCTCAGCAGATATATCAGAGAACGGGACGCAGATCGCAAGGTTCTCTAAACAAAGAGCGGAACTTAAGCTGAACGCCTTTTTCCGGAAGATATTCCGGGAGGGGGCGTTTTTTTATGCGGCGGTGCAGCTGGCGTATTTTACAAGGATGTATAACGATCGAGCTATCCTGATCCGCGGAAAAAGTTGACAATATGCTGCAAGTAATAGCATCAATTGCGCTCTTCGGATAAAGAGCACCGCTCAAAACCATCGAGGTTGGCAACTGATATTTTTCTTTCGAAAAAACAGTAAAAAAATATTGAACTTACCGCTTCTGGTGGTATTATATTGTTTAACAGTCGTTTTACATTTTAAGGTCGTGCTTTACCAAAGTTGAGCCGTGGATTCGCATGATGAGTACGCCTGAAAACTGCTGGGAATATTTTAACTGCAGCGATAGAGAAAAAAGTGAATGTTCCCATTACATGAGACTGGGCTACCGGGGAAATTGCTGCTGGCTCGCCGACAGGATATATGACCCCAAAGGTGACCGCCAAATCAAAGATTGCCGGGAATGTCCCTGGTACAAGAGATTCCATCTTTAAGATGCGGGTGCCTTTCTGTGGAGGTAGATAGCGATATCTTTGTTTTGTCTTATAGCGCTTTTGATGGAGCCGGCATTCTTTTCAGCTTTCAGGAGCGTTTTCCATGAATAGACGTGATGCGGTTCGTGGAAATCTGAGCTGGCGATATAATTGAACCTCTTAAGTCCCACCACATTGAAAAGATCATCACGGTTAGCCACTTCCCAGGCATCGAACAGGTTCGCGTATCTTTCATGGTTATCCCACAGGTGTATGAAGGGCATTTCAGGTTCTGAGTCCTTGTAATGGGGATGGCATGCCACCGCTAGCGCATCCTGCTGATGTATCTGTTCGATCAATTCTTCTACGTCCTGATCGGGATCAATATACGTTTTTATGTCGATAGCGGTTATATGGAAAAGTGCAGGATTATTGGATATCTCTATGCCAGGGATTACCAGCATGCCGTATTGTTCCTGTGCTCTTAAACCCTCCTGCCGGATAAGCTCCAGGTAATCTCTGAATCCATTTTCATGTATAGTGCAGGGTCTTTCGTTGTTATCCACCCATAATTTTATGGTAGCCCTGTCATAGACGTGATCGGTTATACATATCGCGTCGAACCTGTTATTGCCGAAGAGGTCCACGATCTCTCTCAGGGGCAACTTACCATCGCTTAACTCGGTGTGTATATGGAAATCGCACAGGAGCCAGTCTTTTTTCATGTCACCCTCCCTGGAAGATTATCAAATTAATTATACTATTTTTCCAGGATGAGCGGTGTAAAATTCTTCAGTTTTACCTGGCGGTCGCCGAAAGGCGATTGATCGAAAAAGTCTATTGACTTAAATCGTTTTTTATGTAAACTACATTACCGCATTTTAAAGATGACAAAGGAGCACTTGCCAGATAGATGTAGCTCAAAAGGAGGAAGATATGTCCGAGGGGAATGTATCAAAATGTCCCGGATGCGGGAAAAGGATCGCGATCGACGAGGAAGTGGATATAGATGACATGGTCATATGCCCGGAATGCGAAACAGAACTTGTCGTGGTTGAGATGGAACCGGTGAAGCTCAGGGTGGTTGAGATCGGGTTCGATGATGATGACGATGATGTGCTTTCCTTTGAGGGGGAGGAGGACCTTTCGAGGTATTATCAGGACGGGTTCGATGATTATGAGGACTGATCCATCCATTCGCGCCTGAAGCCGGGGAGATGTTTGTTTTAGCTTGCTTTTTATCTTTTACTGGACTTATAATAATCACATGTTACCTCTCATTAATTTACCCGTTAAGATCGTGAAGCTATTCACTTCCAATGTTTCCGAAAGCGAAGTTGCTGCGGGAGTGGTCATGGGTATGTTCTTCGGGTTCATACCGCTCAACGGCCCCATGGCCATACTTCTTTTCGTGCTTTTTTTCATTTTCAGGATAAACCGCCTGGCGTCGATACTCGTTCTTCCCGTTTTTAAGCTTTTTTATGTCCTGGGAGTGTACCGCATCAGCGATATGGTGGGCGGTCTTCTTCTTATCGATCTCAAGTTCCTCTCCGGGGTCTGGAGGATCCTGACGTCGCTGCCGGTGATCGCGTATCTTGATCTGGGCAACACGCTTGTTACAGGAGGGCTGGTTGTCTCCGGGGTACTGGCCTATCCGGTCTATCTCGCGTCGAAAAAGGGTATAGTGGTCTTTCGAAAGAAGTATTTCGATAAATTCAAGCAGACCAAGTTCTATAAATGGTTCATGAAGTTGCCAGTCATAAGTAAAATAGTTTCTCTGGCCAACAGAAGATGAATGGGAGCCCAGTTCCATGAAATATATAAACGTAAAAGGCATAGCCATACTTATCACGATACTGGTGGTCTTCCACCTGGCTTTCGGCTTTATCCTGAGCCCCTTTCTGGGCAAGATCATAGTAAACATCATCGACAAGAACACCGATACGAAAATAACGGTCGGCAGTATTAACGTCTGGCCGCTGACACTGTCTTTTTCGATGAAGGACCTTAAAGTATACGATCCTGACGACGATAAAAAAGTTATGGTCAAGATTTCCGGAGCTTCGGCGGGATTGAGTTTTCTGGGCCTTCTTTCCAGAAGAGCGGTCATTTCCGGCGTCACTCTTTCCGGGGTGGTCATTGACCTGGAAGGCGAGCCCGACGGGAGTTTCAATGTAACTAAGATTGCCCGTCCCGAGAAGGAGGAGATAGAGGAAAAGCCTTCCGTGCTTCGAAGGTTCGCCCCCAAGCCCAAAGCCGACTGGTTCACCAGGGCCTTTAGTATGGTGAAAAGCCGCATCTCCAGGGAAACCCCGGCAAAGGGTAAAAAGACCAGGGCGAGGGTCACCACAGAAGTGGTTGAACTGCCCAAAGGAAGAAAGGTCCTGTTCAAGACCCGTAAAGACGAATATATGTTGAGGATAAAGGAGCTTGTGGTCAAGGATGCGCGCATCAACGTGATCGCCGAAGGCGAGCAGAAGATACGCGTAGAGAAAGCGGGAGTGAGCCTCTCCGGTATAGCGGTAGATCCCGTAAAAGGCGCCATTTTTGACAGCCTGTATCTTTCGGGTTCCCTCAAGAAGGGGGATGATCCGGCGGGAAGTTTCAGGATGAAGTATTCGACCAGGATCGTCTCCGAAGGCGTGAGGACCTATCTGGACGTTAGTGCTAGGGACGTGGATCTTCAGGCGGTAAGATTTATATACAAGGATTCTCTTCCAGTGGACATAGAAAAGGGTATTCTGGACCTCAGGTCCGATACTGTCATAGTAAATGAATCGCTTGATTCGAGCAATGCGGTTACCCTTACGGGTCATGAGCTGAAACCCGGAGGGTCTAAGTCAGCTCGAGTAGGCATGATACCCATGCCCGCTCTTTGCCAGGCGCTCAATCAGGTAGACCCCCTTAAGATCAAATTCGACATTACCGGGACTCTGGACAATCCCAAGTTCACCGGTCTTGAAAAGACCCTTAAGCAGGTGGCCAAGCCCTACCTTAAGAATGTTGTCGAAGAAAAAGCGAAAGGGGCCCTTGAAGGGTTCATGAAAAAGTCCTCCGGCGGATCCTCTGAAGCCGGTTCCGCCTCTTCCGGTGATGCTGCCGAGAAGGCCGTCGATACGATAAAATCCCTATTCAAGAAATAAACATTAATGAAAAAAGCTGAATACATAGCTGTTGGGTTCGTGGCCGGCTTCGCGAGTGCTTTTCTGGGGATAGGCGGAGGGGTAGTGATGGTTCCCGCTCTTGTGCTTCTATTCAGCTATGATATCAAGAAGGCGGCGGGAATCTCGCTGGCCACGATCGTCCCGGCCGCTTTTGTCGGGGCGGTGTCGCATTATTTCATAGAAAGCGCCAATATACATTTTGTAAGCGCTTCTTACATGGTCGCCGGTGCCGTGCTGGGATCGAAGATAGGCAGTATTCTGGCCAGCAGGATACACTCAAAGTCCCTGCAAATTATGTTCGGTATCGTTCTAGTTCTCGTAGGTATCAAGCAGACCGGTATTATCATACCCGGTCAGGCCGTGGGGCTTATAACTGGATCGGTTATAGGTTTTATTGCCCTTGGAATCGTCGCAGGGACTATTTCGGCGCTTTTCGGTATCGGGGGCGGGGTGGTGATCGTGCCATCTCTGAACATCCTGTTCGGTTTTCCGATACACGAGGCTATAGCAACTTCGATCACGGTGATATTCCCGACTGCCGCGGCGGGAGCTTTTTTCCATTCCCATTTAGGTAATATTGACAAGGGGGTCGCTTTTTTCTTGGTTTTGGGAGCTCTGGCCGGGGCTGTTCTGGGGGCGATACAGTCCAACAGGTCCGCTCCGAACCTTTTGAAGATCATCCTCGGCGCTGTGATCATTCTGTGTGCTTTGAAGATGTTCGCTGAAGGGATGAGGCAGCGAACCTGAAAAGAAAAGAGGAAGGAATGAACTGTTCTAATCTGAGCGGGGAAGTGCCCCGGGTTTTGAGGACATTATTCATGTTTGTCTTGATGCTTGCCGTTTTTGGGCCCGTTACTTATACTCATGCTAGAGAAAAAGAGGAGAGTCATCCCGGGAAAAAAGCGTGTGGAAGCGACCGTGAGAAGCTGGATGAGGTTCTTGAAAGCATGCCCATACGGGATGAGGACGTCGCCGGGAATGAATCCGAAGAGCTTGAGGATGAAAAGGCGGCGGGGCGCGACGAGTAGGTCGCTATATAAATAAAGACCCGAGAAAACCCTTCAGTAGGGAGTCCGATAGTATAACTGATGAGCAAAGGGGGCGAGGATGTTGGCTGAGATAAGTGTAGTACCCGTTGGTGTGGGCGTATCCTTAAGCGCTTATATTGCCAGGGTCGCCGATATAATAGATAAAAGCGGCCTGGACTACAGGATAAATCCCATGGGAACAGTTGTGGAAGGCTCTCTTGATGAAGTAATGCAGTTAGTAAAAGAATGTCACGGCGCTGTCTTGAAAGACGCCCAAAGGGTTATAATCAGTGCTGTCATGGACGAGCGTAAGGATAAACCGTCGCCCAGGCTCGATAAGAAAGTGGAGGCGGTGGAGGCGAAAACTGGACGCCCCCTTAGAAAGGGGTTGTAGGCTCTTATCGGGAACACCCATATGAAATGAACGGGGATCATATCGTGATATGGTCCCCGGTTTTTTATATGGATGATTTGCATTTTTTTGTATAGTCATTATACTTCTATTATTATATTAATAGTTATAAAAAAAGGTCGCAGAAAGAAGGAGAAACAGATGTCATCCTGGAGAGAACCAGAGACAGATATCCGGCGTGAGAGGAATAACAAAAAAAACACGCGCGTGCTCGAACCGGTGCTAAAGAACCTCATGCTGTGTAAGAAGGTCTACACCGACCATAGGGGACGCAATACTTACGCGGGGGAGTTCAGGACGATAAATGTGAACGATCTGCCGGCGGTATGTTCGGGTATATCCATAGTCACAAAATGGGGCGACGGCCAGGGAGACCGTTTTCGCCAGGAAATAAGGATAATCAACCCTGATAATTCTCTGGAGATATTCAACAGTACCGAACTGGAGGAGCAGTTCGTTCTTGATAATATTTACCATGAGCATGTAGTTTCAGGGGGGATTTCTGGCCTTTTTCTTCCGCAGGCGGGCAGGTACAGGGTTGAGGTTTACCTGGAGGGGGAGCTGAAAGGCAAGACGTATTTCAACGTCATCTGCGGATAGAGAACACTTTTGCGCATTTCGCTTGCCAAACAGCAAAAAGGGCGTTAATATATTTTTTATGGAACGCCACGGTTCGATGATATAAGCCGTTATTACTGAGGCAGGTCCTTTAGGGGGCTTGCCTTTTTTGTGAATGAAAAAGCGGAGGTTCCAAGATGGACCGGGATAGAAGAAAACACAAGAGGATAGAACAACAGTTCATTGCCAGGTTTCAGGTCAGGCCCCATGAGAGCCCCAAAGAAGCGTTCAAGGGATGGGACATGGTCACCGTGAGGAACCTCAGCGCGGGAGGGGTGAATTTCAATTATGATAAGGACCTGGGAGTGGGCTCGGTGCTTGACTTTAAGGTGAATTTCCCGGATTACGATGTTCCCATAAGCTGTCTTGCCAGGGTTCTCCGGGTGGAGAACGCTCCTTACGGCCTTTTTCACATAGCTGCGGAATTTTCCGATATACAGAAAAAGGAACAGAAATTAATAGAGGAACTCGCCGAAGAGCTGGACCTTAATCCCCCCGAGGATAGTACAGATTAGGTTCGGGATATAACTTCGCTTTTTGGAAACACAGGTATTGGTAGTATAATATATAGCGTGTTATATATTTTTTTAACCGGGAGGCTGGGATTTGGCTGAAGAAAAGGAATGGCATGAGGATATCATACTTGACGGCGAGAAGAAGATACCTCTTGATGCCCTTGAAGAAAAGGTAAGGGTATCTGCGGAGGATTATTTCATATGGTGGCATAACCAGAAAATGAGCCTTCTCGCATTCCTGGTACTTCTTGTTATAAGTATTTTCTGGGTATGGTGGCTTCTGATCCCGGCTTTTTTGCTTCTGGGGTATAACCTTTTCGCGAATTTCCAGAGACTGATGGCCCTTAAGAAGATCCATGAGGCCGAAGAAGAATAGCCGCATCATTTGAAGGTTATATATGAAGAAGCTGGTACTTTTAAGGCATGGTGAGAGCCTCTGGAACAAGGAGAACCTTTTCACGGGATGGACGGACGTAGACCTTTCAGCAAAAGGAAGGGAAGAAGCCGCAAAAGCGGGCGAGGTCCTGAAGGCGGAGGGCTTCACTTTCGATGCGGCCTTTACCTCGGTGCTCAAGAGGGCGATAAGAACCCTTTGGATAGTGCTTGATAAGATGGACCTGATGTGGTTGCCGGTACACCGCAGCTGGCGCCTTAACGAGAGACATTACGGCGCTCTTCAAGGGTTGGATAAAAGGCAGACCGCCGAGAATTTCGGGCAGGAGCAGGTTCACATCTGGAGAAGAAGTTACGATGTCCGTCCGCCGGCTCTGGAAAAGAACGATGAAAGATACCCCGGCAATGACCCGAAGTACAGCGATCTGGAGCAAGAGGATATACCCCGCACTGAATGCCTCAGGGATACTATCGAAAGGATGATGCCTTACTGGCAAGATACGATATGCAGCCAGATCCTCTCAGGCAGGCATGTGTTGGTGGTCGCTCATGGTAACAGCCTGAGGGGTATAGTCAAGCATCTGGACAAGATATCCGATGAAGATATATCGGACCTGAACATTCCAACGGGGATACCTCTGGTATACGAGCTTGCCGATGATCTGAACCCGCGCAAAAAATATTACCTTGGAGATCCTGACAAGATCAAAGAAGCCACCCGTAAAGTCGCCAGGCAGGGTGAAACTTGATAAGAATGCCCGGCAGCGTCTCGAGAGAAAAATGTGGTTCGTGTATATTCTAAGATGTTCGGATGGTTCCCTGTATACCGGGATAACCACAGATCTGGCCAGAAGGCTCAAGGAGCATTCGGGGGGCAGGAAAGGTTCAAAGTTCTCCAGGAGCCGGAGACCGGTCAAGATCGTCTATAGCGAAAAGGTCCCCGACAGGTCAGGTGCGCTGAAAAGGGAAATAGAGATCAAACAATTAAGTAAAGAGAAAAAGGAAGAGCTCCTCCGCGGGAGAAGATGATCCGCCGCGGCATCAGGGGGAAATATACGGCTATAATTCATGCGAAAAGCTCACACTCATAATAAACCGGAACTGGTATCGCCGGCGGGCAGCTGGGCTTCTCTTACCACAGCTGTTGATTCCGGGGCGGATGCGGTGTATTTCGGCATTAAAGGCCTTAATATGCGCAAGAGTGCCGAGAATTTCGATCTTCTTCAGATGGAAAAGGTCATGGACCTGGTCCACTCAAGCGGGAGAAAGGGGTATCTCGCCCTCAATGTCCTTATATACGACAGGGAAACGCAGAAGATAGAGAAGATCCTCAAAGAGGCTAAAAGGTGCGGTGTTGACGCAGTAATACTCTGGGATATGTCGGTTCTGACCATCGCGCGGGAGCTCGGTCTGAGAACACATCTTTCCACGCAGGCGAGCGTCTCGAACTTTGAAGCTCTTAAACTCTATTCGTCGCTGGGTATCTCAAGGGCAGTTCTTGCCAGGGAATGCACCCTTGAGGATATCAGGGGCATTTCTGAGCGGGCCCAGCGGGAAGTCATTGAATGCGGGATAGAGTGCTTCATCCACGGTGCCATGTGCGTGAGCGTCTCAGGCAGATGTTTCATGTCCCTTGGCTCGTTCGCCAAATCCGCCAACAGAGGCGAATGCCTGCAGCCCTGCAGGAGGGAGTACCTGATAACCGAGAAGGGACCCGATGGGGACTGCTCGTATATGCTAGGCGAGGATTACGTGCTGAGCCCAAGGGACCTTTGCACTATGGGGTTTTTCGAAAAAATGATGACATCCGGCGCTGAAGCTTTTAAAATAGAAGGCAGGATGCGTTCGGCCGATTACGTCGGGGCGGTGACCTCCGCTTACAGGGAAGCTATAGACGCCTATTACGAAGGGAATCTCACAGACGTTCTTAAAAGCAGGCTGTGGTCCCGCCTGGGCAGAGCCTTCAACCGGGGTTTTTCAGAAGGGTTTTATTTCGGCAGGCCCGAGGATACCGGCGGCGTTTCTTCAAGGGATTACGAGAAAATATATATCGGAGAGGTGAGGAAGTTTTATAAAAAAATAGGCGTCGCTGAAGTAAGGTTCACCTGCGGTCCGTTGGAGAGGGGCCAGACCATATTGGTAACGGGTAAGACCACTCCGGCTTCCTTTGCCAGGGTTGAAGAGATGGAGATAGAGCATACCAGGGTCGATAACGTTGCAAAAGGTGAGTCCGCAGGCGTCAGGCTGCCGTTCGAGGCCCGACCCAGAGACAAGGTTTTTCTTTGGGTGCCTAAGGAAAAGGGAGGAAATGATTGAAGCTTTTAAGCGTTTTAGTTCTAATACCACTCATTCTCATCGGAGCGGGTAGTTCTTTCGCGGCGGACCTGACCGGGACATGGCAAAGCGTGGAATATTACCGCAACGGCAAGATACTGCCGGAGATGGTGGGTAAGGCAAGATATGAATTTCTTGATGACGGTACCTACACGCATAAGATGGGCCCCTGGCTTACAGCCAAGGGTACCTATGAAGTCCGGGATGACCGGGTAGAGCTCACTTCGGATATCGGCGCGAGGATCGATTTGCGCAGGGAAGAAGACGCGCTCGTTGTGGAAAACCCCACTACAGGTTTAAAGATAATTTACAGTAAAACCGAATAGAGAGGTTGCATATGGGGAAGATATGCCGTAATTGCGGGAAAAGATATGATGACAGGCGGGACGTGTGTCTTTTCTGCGGCAGTCAGCTCACCCTGGAAGAGACCACTTCTCAAGAGGAGCAGACCCTTGACAGGTCAGACATCAGGACGCTTGTGACAGTGCTCATAATCGTAGCTTTCCTCGCGGGTGTTCTTTTTCTTATTTTTGCGGTCGGCCCGGACTTCTGGAGGGAAGCGGTCCAGAACATTTTTATGCGGGAAGGCATGGTCGGCCGTTAGCGATCGATTCTTTGCCATGAATGACATAGTAGCCAGTAGATACAGGGATTGGACCGAGGGTCTTGATAAAGAAAGGTCCGTCGTGAATATATTCGAAAAGATAAGGGATATCCCGTATTACGTGATCGCCGAACACCTGGAGCTTGAAACGGGTCCAGCCGGAATGCTCCGGGAGAACAAGGGTTCCTGCTACCCGAAACACTATCTGATGGGGAAGATGTATCAGGATCTCGGGCTGCGGGTAAGATACCACACTTATCCCTTCTACTGGAAAGACTTGGATATAGACTGGGCCGATGTGGTCGGCGAAATGGCCGCGGCCCTTCCCGTTGCGTATCACATGGCTCTTAGCGTATACAATCATGACAGATGGGTGCTCGCAGATGCCACCTGGGATCTGGGATTGGAAAAACTGGGCTTTGCGGTGAATTCAGACTGGGATGGCAGAAATGATACCCGCCTTGCGGTAAAACCGCTTGATGAATTCGTGCATGAAGAAGCCGCAGAAAGGCACGATGAATTCAAGGTCAAGCTGGAAGAATATTCTCTGCCCGAGAAACTTGCTCTGGCCAGGTTTTCTATCGAGCTTAACAGGTGGCTTGAAAAGGTCCGGAAGGAGCAATAGATGATAGATCTTCATACGCACAGTTTACTCAGCGACGGTGAGCTTGTACCCAGCGAACTGGTAAGGCGCGCTCAGGTAGCGGGATATAAAGCCATAGCTATCACCGACCACGTTGATAGTTCCAATATCGCGAGTGTCATATCATCTGCTGTCAGGGTAGCAGATGTGCTCAACAAGTACTGGGATATCTTCGTGATACCGGGTGTTGAGATAACGCATGTACCGCTGGAATGTTTTGGGGAGCTGACGGACTTTGCAAGAAGCAAAGGCGCAAAAATAGTCGTTGCCCACGGGGAATCTCCCGTAGAGCCGGTCATGCCCGGAACGAATAAAGCGGCTATAGAGGCGGGGGTTGATATACTCGCCCACCCGGGGAAGATAAAAGAAGAAGAGGCCTTGCTCGCCTCAGAGAAAGGGATCCACCTTGAGATAACCTGCCGAAAGGGCCATTCCGATGGGAACAAGCATGTCTTTGACATATCCCAGAGGACGGGTGCGCGGCTTGTACTGGATACGGATGCTCATTCTCCTGACGATCTTATGAATGCCCAGATGAGGGAAGAGGTCTTTTCTTTCTTGACGGATTCAAGGCGCACCAGAACCGAGATCCTGTCTAATTCCGAAAAATTGGTCGAGAAAATACGAGGCGTCCTGTGAGCGGCTCATTCAAAGGGGTATAGCCGCTATCTGCCATTAATACAACAATTTCATTCTCTTAACCGCAGAAATTTTCTCACCGATTTACTTGACTAGTCAGATTTTCATGCTATACTTTTTGCGAATGTTATATATATGGATTATATCTGTATATATAGTGAAAATTTATTGTGACATTTAGCGCTCATTCTCTATAATAGGAAGCATGTACCGCCGATACGGTTCCTAGTCTGGCAAAGAAAGGGGGGATGGAATAGACTTTTAAATGAGTTGCCGGGAGCTGTAAATATTAAGTAGGCGATACTAACATAGAAGAACAGGAACAGGGATTAAGCCCTGTTCGTTCAAATAATACTCGTAATAATACTTTTACCTTTTAAAGGAGGTAACATGAAGTTATTGAAAGTTTTGTGCGTAGTGGCACTCGTATTTGCCGTTTCGACGGTTGCGTATGCTGAAACGCAGAGTGTAAAGGTAAGCGGTGATATCACCGAACGCGCCTTTGCAAGGAACAACTTTGATCTGGACAAAAGCGACGCTGCAGTGGACGGAACCGGTACCGAGTCGAACGACTGGGCGACTTTCCTTCTTAGCACCGTTGAGGTCCAGGTGGATGCCGATCTTACCGACAACGTAAGCGGTGTAATCAGGCTGGTCAACCAGAGAGTATGGGGCGACGAGAATTACACAGCCGCCGCTGCCGGTGAACTTGGCACGACGGGGGCACCGATCAGTGACACCGTTGTAGCACGCGGCGCTGTGGCACCTGGTGATGATGCTTACTCGGTACTCGTGGACCTTGCTTATATCGAACTTAAAGAGTTCCTTTACAGCCCCCTCACACTGAGGATAGGTCGTCAGGACCTCTGGTTCGGTAAGGGCTTCATCATCGGTAACAGCCTGCAGGACCCGAGTGGTTCGATCTGGCCGCAGGAATACACGGCGATCACTTCCTTTGACGCCATCAGGGCGACACTGGATTATGATCCGTGGACGATCGATGCCGTTTACGCGAAGATCAACGAGAACGCCAGAAGAAGCGATGATGACACCAACCTGTTCGGTGTAAACGTAGGTTACATTTTCGACGCGTACAACGCTGAGATGGAAGGTTATTGGTGGTGGAAGCAGGACAGGAATCCTGACAGCGCCGCTACAGGTGTTGCTATAACCACCAGGAACGGTAACGCCAGCAATGACGTCCACACCTTCGGTGCTCGCGGTAGTTTCGATCCGATAGAGGACTGGACGGTCGCTCTTGAAGTCGCGGCACAGGCCGGTGATTTTCTTGGTGTGAACTTCCAGAACGACGGACGTAACAGGAGCGCATGGGCGATAGACGCGATGGTCGAATGCCGTTACTGGCAGGATGACTTCGCCTGGAGGCCTGTGGCAGCTATCGAGTACATCTATTACTCCGGTGAAGAGGACATGGGCAACAGGAGCAGAGGTGTCAATGGCACTTATCACGGATGGGATGTGATGTACAGAGGTAAGTTTGATACTGCCATAAGGGAGTTCCAGAACGTGTTTTACCGCACGACTCAGGCCAGCTCTCCGTCATTCACTAACCAGCACCAGTTGCTTTTCAGCGGTTCGGTTGAACCGACCGACAGCCTTACTATGACCGCAAAATGGGGCATATTCTGGCTGGCGGAAGACTGGTCCGAAACCAACTCGGACAAGCTCGCTGGAAACGAACTTGATCTCAATCTTACTTGGGATTACACCGAAGACGTATCTTTCGGTCTTCTGGCTGCATGGTTCTTCCCGGGAGATCACTTCCAGGATGGCATGGAAGACACAGCGACCGACCTTGTCGGTACTGTTAAGCTCAGCTTCTAAGTGTATCGCTTGGAACTAGTAAAAACCCCGGTCCGTTAAGACGGACCGGGGTTTTTATATATGAATACCGCCAGTAGTTATTGACTTTTGGCATATATACATTAGAATATATATTAATATTATTAACAGATCGGTCCAGACAGAAGGAGGAAAGATGGAGGAGGAGAAAAAAGTCCAGAAAGGTTCGTCTTTATCCGGGGATAACGTATATGCCATTCTTTCATATTTATGGATACTTTGTCTTATCCCTGTGCTCATGAAAAAAGAGGACAGGTTCGTAAGGTTTCACGCCCGGCAGGGTCTTATGCTGTTCATCGTTGAAGTCGGTATAGGCATACTCAGCATTATTCCTTATCTTGGGGGCGTGATCTATATAGTTGGAATGCTTGTCTGTGGGCTGCTTTCCCTCGCGGGAATAGTGAACGTGCTCATGGGCAATGAATGGAAAATGCCCGTTATCAGCGAATGGGCTGAGAAGATCAAGATATAAGTAACAGGGATAATTTGTGAAGCGACGGGGAACAAAGACCATGATAGGTTTCCTGGCGGTCGCTGTCGTTATTGCTGGCGTTTTCATTGCCGCTTTGCTGTTCCTGAGAGGAAAGAGAGGCCCAGAAGGCGTTAGCGGTCAGGTAATAAAGCATTTTTCGTTCTCATCCACCGAGCAGCTTGATGCTTGGGATGAGAAGCTGCTGGCTCATAATAATACCGCTTACAATGTCACCGAGCATGCCGGCAGGCAGTGCGTGAAGGCTGAAGGGGTGGATTCGGCTTCGGCGCTTTATTACAGACAGCGTCTCTCCTGGAAGAAACATCCTTTTGTGAGCTGGGACTGGAAAGCCGGACAGTTCCCGGAACGCAAAAAGAAAGAATCCCTGAAAAAAAAGGGTGAGTTCGATTTCGTCGCGCAGGTATACGTTCTCTTTTATTCCAGGTTTTTTCTCAGCACCAAGGCTATACAGTATGTATGGACCGAGGTGATCCCGGCAGGGACGGTTTCACCAAGTCCTTATACCAATAACGTTAGGTTGATAGTTCTGCAGTCAGGGCCTTCGGAGGAATGGAAGCATGAGGAGCGTGACATCGAGGAGGATTACAGCAGGCTTTTCGGAGAGAGCCTTAAAAAAGACGTGGTCGCTGTCTCTTTTATGACCGATTCGGACAGCACCGAGACCAAAGCTGTCGCTTATTATACGAATATCAAGATAGGGTATCTGGATAAGGGCGAAAAAAAGCCTGCCCCCGGAAAAGAGCTCAAGAAAGAAAAACCCTGGTATCTTAAAATACCCGTAAAAGAATTCTTAAGGAAAATATTCAAACCCGAACGAAAGGAGAAGCCATCAGATACTTAAACAGGTCGTTACAGTCTCGCTACCTGTTCATTCTTATCCTTTCTATGATAATCCCGACGGTTTTTGTGGGGGGTTGCCTTTATTATCTCACCCTCAATATCATGGCGGAACAGATAGCTCTTCCGGATGTTATCGCCAGGGACCTGATGCCTGTTATCGAGAGGATCAACTTTATTCTCGCGGTAGGGCTTCCGGTGGTCTTCATCATCCTCTTAACCTGGGCTGTGGTTCTCTCTTACAGGTTCGTAGCGCCCCTCGAGCGTCTTGAGGAGGATATTAAAAGGATAGATGAAGGGGATTATTCTGTCAGGCTCCAGATCAACGAGGATCATGATCTTCACCCGATAGCGGGCGTGATAAACGATCTGGTTGATCAGTTGGATAAGAACAGGAAGGAACAGACGTAAATGGGTATACACAAAACAGCAATGGTCGATAAGGCAGCGGAGGTCGATCCTTCGGTGGAGATCGGTCCGGGTGTTATCATAGAGGAAAAGGTCAAGATCGGTCCGGGTGTCAAGGTGGGGCCATATGCCTGTATCTATAAGGGTACTGAAATAGGTGAAGGTACTGTTATTCATGCGGGCGCCGTTATAGGCAATGAACCCCAGGATTATAACTATGACGGGTCTGAGACCTTTACAAAGATCGGCAAAAATAATGTCATAAGGGAGTACGTTACCATACACAGAGGGACCGACAAAGGTTCATCGACGACGGTGGGCGATAATAATTTTCTCATGGTGCAGAGCCATATCGGGCATAACTGCCAAATAGGGAATAATGTCATCATCGCCAATTCTGCCTTGCTGGCGGGCCACGTACTGGTCGAGGACAATGTGTTCATATCCGGTAATGTTGTATTCCACCAGTTCTGCCGGATAGGCAAGCTTGCCATGATAGGCGGTTTTACAGGCGTTAATAAGGATGTCCCGCCTTATATGCTCGTAAGGGGCCCTTCCACCATAAGGGGGCTCAACCTCATAGGTATACGGCGTGCCAGGATAAAAAGGGAAGCCCTCAAAGAGCTCAAAGAGGCGTATAAGCTGCTCTTTTATTCGGCGGTCCCCGAAAAGGAGGCCCTCAAGAAGATCAGGGAAGATTTCACTTCGGAGGAAGCGCTTCACCTGGCTTCTTTCATCGAAGGCAGTAAAAGAGGTATCTGTAGATACAGGTATAATAGAGAAGAATATTTCGAGGAACCGGAATAGTTTGTCAAATAAGGGAGGAAAAATGGTGAAGAAAAAGACAGATTTCAGTAAGATCATGAAGCAGTACGAACCGGTTGTCAGGAAAGCCGGAGAACAGATCTCGAACGCTATGAAAGCTGCCGAAAAGGACATCTCCAAGATGTACAGGGTCGCTGAGACCCATATCGAGATACAGATGAAGAACCTGCAGAAGGAGAAACTGTATTACGATATAGGCAAGGAAGTTGCCGGCAAGATCGACAAGGGGGGTATCACTGATGCGGATCTGGATAAATACAGAAAGAAACTAAAGAAAATAGATTCCGAGGCCGCGAAGAAAAAAAGGCAGCTTACCAGGGCAGGCAAGCAGTCAGCTAAAAAGAAGAAAACCGTCAGGAAAAAGTAAAAGCCGGCTTCGGTAAAAAAGGGGGTAGTTCACATGGCCAAAAAATTATTACTAGCTGTATTAATGGTTTCCCTGGTGGGCGCACACCAGTCGGCTCATGCTTTTCTGGGTAAACCCACGTTCACTCATACCAAGGGCAAGGAGTACAAGATAAAACGCCTTGTTTCCCAGCTTTACAAGAAGCGGACAAGGATAGACGCCCAGAGGGATCTGGCTACTTATGGTACTGAAGCCACGAAGTACCTTCTGCCGGTACTCGAACAGAAGGACAACGAATCCGCCAAGGTGGCCGCGCTAAGAGTTATTGCCGATATTGATGATCCCAGTGCCGAGGATGAGGTAATGGAAGCTCTTAAGGACAGGAATCACAGGGTACGCAAGGAGGCGGCACGCACACTCAGCGTCATAGCGAGCAAGGAGGCCTCAATAGAAGCGTTAAGGCAGTTAACCACTGATTATTATCCTGAGGTGCGGTATAACGCTATTAGAGCGCTTGCCAGGATAGCTCCCGAGGAGGATGCTGACCTTTTCCTTAGCGTTCTGGGCGATGCTGACCCCCGCATTCGCATGTGCGCGGTGGTGGCCTTGGGTAAAATAAGGGACCAGAGAGCTGTTCCATATCTTTCACAGCTAGTCAGAGACTATGATCCTAATGTGCGCCGGGCTGTTGTGATGGCACTTGCCAATATAGGCACGCAGGATTGTCTTAAGCCTGTTGTCGCGATGATGAGAGACCCGGATCTGGGAGTGCGAATGCTTGCTGTCGAGAAAGTAGGCAGGATGAAGGTCCAAGGTGCTGATGAAATCCTCGCGAGAGAAGCTAATGACTATGATCCGAGGATCGCCAGCCGCGCGATTATCGCGCTTGCTGACAGGAAAAGTCCTTTGGCTCTGGAGGTCGCAAAAGAACATTTAGATGATGAGCACCTCTCGGTAATACTGGCATCCATAAAGGTAGTTGGAAGAATGGGGGGGGAAAACGAGAAGCCCCTACTTGAATCCCTTCTGAAAGCAGAATCAAGCAATGTGCGGGAACAGGCTCAGAAGGCCCTTGCGGAGGTAAACTCCAGGACATGAGCGGCGAAAGTTCCCGGGAGAAATCAAAAAGATACTCCGCGATCAAGACCAGATTGTTCGTCGCGGATATTTTCCTTTCGGTGGTAGCGATCGGGGCGTTTCAGTTTATACTGTCACGCCCCGTATCCCGTTTCGCGTTTGGTTTGCATGAGAACTTTTACCTCGCCTGCCTGATTTATCTTGCCGCGTTCCTTGCTTTCGTTTATATGGTGGGCCTGCCGCTTAATTTTTATGGATCCTTTCTGGTCGAAAGAGATTTTGGTCTTTCCAGGCAGGATCTGGGAGGCTGGCTGTGGGATGAAGTCAAATCGGTGCTGTTGTCGTTCTTTCTTTATGCGGCCTGCATAGAGGGTTTTTATCTGATACTCAGGAATTTCCCGATATACTGGTGGCTTATAGCAGCGGCGGTGTGGATATTCTTTTCCGTTTTTCTTACCCGGATAATGCCTGTGGTGCTTATACCGCTTTTCTACAGATACTCTCCAATAGAAGACGATTCTCTAAAAAAGAGGATAATGTCGCTCGCGAAAAAAACGCACATCAAACTTACCCAGGTCTGCCAGATAGACTTCAGCCGTAAGACATCAAAGGCCAATGCCGCTTTGGTGGGGCTTGGCTCAACAAGAAAGGTCATACTCGCTGATACCCTGGTGAACGGATTTGAACCGGATGAGGTTGAAGCGGTAGTGGCGCACGAACTGGGACACCAGAAATACCTGCATATCTGGCAGCTTCTGGCTTTTTCATCCCTGGTGACGTTCGCGGGATTCTTTTTGCTTTCCAGGGTCGCCGGGCGGATCGTTGCCGTTACCGGCGCTTCAGGGCTTTCAGATATTTATATACTGCCCTTGCTGGTTCTATTGATGCTGGGCTTCGGTCTGGTGCTTCTTCCCGTACAGAACTGGTTCTCACGTCTGCTGGAGAAGCAGGCCGACAGTTTTACCCTCAGGATCACCGGTAATCCGGACAGTTTCATTCGCGTGATGAGCAAGCTCGCGGACATGAATCTTGCTGAAATCGACCCATCTTTCCTCAAGAAGATATTCATGTACAATCATCCTCCGATAAATGAACGGATCGAGATGGCCCGGAGGCAAGGATCCTCTTCCATAAACCGATGAAACGTACCAGTAGAGAGCTTTCAAGGATATATGAGCTGTTGAACAGGCATTTCGGTGATCTAAGGTGGTGGCCGGCCAGATCCGGTTTCGAGGTAATGGTCGGTACTGTTCTTACCCAGAATACCGCATGGTCCAATGTTGTCAAAGCCATACGCAGTCTGAGAAAGCACGGGCTTTTGACGCCCGGCAAGCTGCTTGGGGCCGACCTGGAAAAGCTTGAAGGCCTCATCCGCCCCGCGGGTTATTTCCGCATAAAAGCCGATCGACTGAAGCGGATGTGCCGTTTCGTGATGGATGAATGCGGGGGAAGGTTAAGCCTTCTAAAAAAAAGAGAATCTTCCGAAATGAGACAGCTGCTTCTTTCGGTCAAGGGGATCGGACCTGAAACCGCCGATTCGATCCTTTTGTACGCTCTCGAAAAGCCCGTGTTTGTCGTGGACGCTTATACTAGACGGATATTTTCCAGACACGGCCTTATTAGCGAGAACGCCCGTTATGAAGACGTTAAGACCCTCGTGGAAGAGAATTTTCCGATGGAAGTGGCCAGGCTCAACCAGTTCCATGCCCTTCTGGTCGAGACCGCTAAGTCATACTGTAAAAAGAATAATCCTTTGTGTAACGAATGCCCTTTAGGTATACTTTTAAAGTGAGTCTTTACATTCTTTTTTCATGAGGAGGTGCGTCATGGTATTCGGTCTTTTTGGAGGAGCTAGCAGGAAGAAAACCGAGGAACTGTTTGTAGGTGACGTGATACATTATTTCCGTAAGGTTAAAGCCGCAGTCGTGAAAGTTAAAAAGAATGGGATAACGCTGGGGGACGATATAAGGGTCAAGGGCCATACCACGGATTTTACCGATAAGGTCATATCCATGCAGATAGACCATGACCCGGTTGAAAAAGCTGCAAGAGGCAAGGAAGTTGCTATAAGGGTTAAAAAGAAGACAAGAAGAGGCGACAAGGTCTATATAGTAGGGAGTAAATAAATGCAGGAAATGAATAAAATCAAGGAAGTGGCCGAGAATGTCGCGAAAGAAGCCGGCGAATATGTACTTAAGCACATGGGCCGCCTGAAGGAAGTCTCACACAAGAGCGGGATCAACGATCTTGTAACAGATGTAGACAAGGGTTCTGAGAAGATCATCATCAGCAGGATAAAAAACGAATTTCCCGAACATTCGATCCTCGCCGAAGAGAGCGGGGAAGAAGACGCGGGCAGTGTTTTCAGGTGGGTCATAGACCCGCTTGACGGTACTACGAATTACACGCACTCGTTCCCTTTTTTCTGCGTTTCCATAGGCGTCTTGTACGGGAAAAAAGTCATCGCCGGTGTAGTGTATGATCCTTCCCGTGACGAGCTTTTTACTGCCATAGATGGTTCGGGTGCTTTCCTTAACGGGATGCCGATAAAGGTTTCCGGTGCGCAAGCCGTTAAAGACTCTTTGATAGCGACGGGTTTCGCTTACAATATACAGACCAAGAAGGAGAATGTTTCTTATTTCGGCAGAATGCTTCAGCACGCTCAGGCCGTAAGACGGGCCGGATCCGCGGCGCTCGACCTTTGTTATGTTGCCTGCGGGATATTTGACGGTTTCTGGGAAATGGGACTGCATCCATGGGATACTGCTGCCGGACAGCTAATGGTGACCGAAGCGGGTGGCAAGGTAACGAATATGAGCGGCGAGATGTTTGATATTTTCCAGAACAGCGTGGTCGCAACAAATGCCAGTATACATTCCGAGGTAATAGAACTTCTCAAATAACGTATAAGTTAAATCAATAAAAGTTATTTATACCCCAAATACAGAGTATTTGGGGTATTTTTTACCATTTACTGCTACAAACGTTAAGGTTTAAAAAAGTAAGTTGACTAGGGCCGATCTACCATGTAAAATTGTAAATGTAAAGAAAGTAAGATGAGTTGTTTCTCAGGAGGTAGACGGATGAAATACAGAACTGTAATAGAACTTATATGTGAGGCTTCCGACAAGGAGGAAGCTACGAATATAGCGGGAGAGTATCTGCGCGGGGATATGGATTTCGGTGTAGAGATGGGTTGCAAGACGGCATCTCTCTGGTCGCACAGGATGAAGAAATGCGCGGTATACACGACCATGACATTTCTCGTTTTTACCGCTCTTTTATTCAGAGTTACACCGATCGACGGTAATGAAAAGATCCGTAATACCGCCGGTCCCGGGCTGAGGAGCACATACACAATTATGCCCGCTTTGAAGACAAAGCACAGGTCCGATTTCAAAAAGGAATGGGATCAGAAGAAGCAGGAAGCTGTTCTCGAGTTTCTGAAGAAATAAACGCAAAGATATAACCGGTAGGGGAAAAAGAAGGAGCCACGGGGCTTCTTCTTTTTTTTATAGACACCTGCGTCGGCCTCGCAATAACCGCAAAACTTGAAAATACGGGATAGGTTATGTATACTTAAACATGATATTATATATTATTAATAAGACCCTTCAGGTTTATACTTAGGGGCAATTCAATGAACGAGCATAAGTCAGCGAAAAAGCATAAGATACTGGTAGTAGACGATCAGGTCGGGATCGTTTCATTCCTCTATGATTTCTTCACTATAAAAGAATACGACGTCTTGCAGGCGACCAGCGGCAAGAAAGCCATAAAGCTTGTTGCCGAGGAAAAACCCGAACTTGTTCTTCTGGATGTACGTTTAGGTTGGGGAAAGGACGGGATAGAGGTACTTAAAGAGATAAAGGAGATCGCCCCTGATATTCGTGTCATCATGATGACCAGTGTCGCCGATGAAGATGTTATAGAAGAGGCGTTCAGTCTGGGGGCTGATGATTACGTTATCAAACCTTTCAGTCTTAAATACCTGGAAAAGGTCGTAATGCTGAAAGTCCTGAATCTGGAGATCGAAAGGCTGGGAGAAAGCCCAAGTGAGCAGGAATGAGAAAAAAGTCTTTGACGGGCGCCTTATCAAGGTCTTCAGTAAACACCAGAAACTGCCCAACGGCAAAAAAACCTACCTCGAAAAGGTGCACCATCCCGGTGCGGCAGTTATAGTCCCCCTGGTCAAGCAGAAAGTTGTTATGATCCGCCAGTACAGGCCGGTCATAGATAAGTATATATGGGAACTTCCCGCGGGTACTCTTGATGCCGGGGAGAAGCCCGGGACTTGTGCGAAGAGGGAGATCCGCGAGGAGACCGGGTATATAGCCAAAAGAATAGAAAGACTGGGATATATATACACGACGCCCGGTTTTTGTAACGAGAAGATACACATCTATCGCATCTGGTGCGAGGAAAAAAAGGACCAGAAAAAAGAAGAGGATGAGATAATCAGCGTGAGGCTCATGACCCGCAGCCAGATATGTAAGAGGTTCCGAAAGGGCCTGATAACCGATGCGAAGACCATCGCTGCTTTAAAGTTCGCGGATCTTTTGTAGCGAGGGTCCGTTTTTTCTGGTAAGGGCTCTCTCTTGACAATTCATATTATATAATATATACTTCAACAAAAGATAAAAGGGGGTGGAGATGAAAAAGGTTTTAATACTTTTTGTTATATTCGTTATAGCTTTTAACGTAAACGCATTCGCTTCCAGGAACGAACCGTTGAAGAACATCGGAGATGGGCTGGACGAGATAGTATACGGTCAGATAGAGACACCTGACAGCATAGATGAAACCGGCACAAAGGGATCTCCGGCATATTCTGACTGTACCGCGAAGACCAATGACGATGTCGGCAGGGGTATAGCAAGGTTCGTAGGGGGCATATGGCGCATAGCCACCTTCTGGTATCCGGAAGACGATACATCTTCAATGACGACCAAATAAAAATGGACTTTAACACAAAGCCCATCTCGATGTTAAGTTGAGATGGGCTTTTTTTATTCTGACGAAGAGTACTTGTTGAAACTTACCGCATCGCTCTTTTGTTTGAGCTCTTTAGTGTGTGTGGGGCTTGCCGAAGGATAACCCATGGAAATAACAAGTTCGATCTTTTTCGTGCGGGGGACAGAAAGTATCTTCCTGATCTCTTTTTCGTTGAACCAGCCCAGTATGCAGGTACCTATGCCGAGTTCCTGTGCCTGGAGAACCAGATGATCGCAGGCTGTACCTATGTCGATCCTGCGGAAATCCGTCTTTCTGAGTTTGTTGCCGCACCAGGCCGGGAATTTCATCTTCTCCGCCACGATAACTATGTAAGATGCAGCTTTCTTGGCGAATGAATTCATCTGGTAAAGTCCTGAGAAAGCTTTTTCCGATATCTTGTTTTTAGTGTCCGGATCTTCGACCACGATGAATTTCCAGGGTTGCGAGTTGCAGGCTGAAGGAGCCAGGCGTGCGGCCTCGACGCAAAGCTCAAGATCGCTATGCGGTATTGCACGATCTTGATAAGAACGGATGCTTCGCCTTGTTTTTGCCAGTTCAAGAAAATCCATAGACCCTCCTATCTTGTTTATGAATATGATTTTGATTATAATATAACCTATGAAAAAAACCCAGAACATATTGCTTTTGGCCTGCCTGATCTTTCTTCTTCAGGGGTGCGCGAGTACCGGCAGGGTGGATAAGCTCTCCACACACGAGGATATTTCCTCGGATAAGGCGATCAGCGACATATCCACGAAAAACCGTTTCCACACAGGGAAAAGGCTCACTTATCTGATAGCCTGGAACGGTATACCCGTTGGGAACATCATAACTGAAACGCGAGATATAAAGAAATACAGAGGGCGTGATGTTCATGTGGTAAAACTCGTCACCGAATCCAACAAGTTCCTTTCTAAAATCTACAGGGTGGAAGATACTTATATCTCTTATGTCGACGCTGAGACGATCACCAGCAGGCGCTATGAAGCCGACCGTAAAGAAGGAAACTACAGAAAGCACGTTATCGTTGAATATGATTTCGATAAGATGCAGGCCGAATACACCAACCTTACCGATGGATCGGTTAAAAAGTGTGATATAACCGAGAACGTTCAGGATCCGCTCAGTGCCATGTGCTATTTCATGACATTGCCCGTGGAGATCGGGAAAAAGGTGCATATAACCGTCAACCTTAATGAAAAGAACTACGACCTCTACGCCAGGGTGGAAGCAATAGACGTCGTTGAGCTGCGCCATCTGGGCAAGTTCCCGGCTTTTAAGGTCAGGCCGTATGCCCAGCTTAAGGGGCAAAGGGTGAAAAAAGGCAGAGCCTGGATGTACTTCTCGGCGGATAAGAACAGATATCCACTGTACGGTGTGGTCCGCATACCTTTCGGCAGAGTTACCGCTACGTTAAGGTCGATTGAAGATATTCGCTCAGATGTATAAATCACTGTGCGAATAGAAATGCCGATAAAAATATTATATAATATCCGTCAATTGGCGTATAATAATCAGTTGTAAACTGACCGCAGATAACAGACATACGAGGGGAGGCAACGGATGAAAAAGATAGCTGTCGTATATTATTCCAAGACAGGTAACACCGAAAGCATGGCAAAGCTTGTCGAGGAGGGCGCTAAGATGGAACAGGACGTGCAGGTGGTTCTTAAGAAAATCGAGGATTTCCCGGCCAAGGAAGCTCTCGATTACGATGCCTTGATAATCGGTTCACCGACCTATTACGGGCTAATGGCATATCAGGTCAAGAAGTTCTTAGATGATTCAGTGGCTTTTCATGGAAAATTGTCAGGTAAGGTAGGTGCCGCCTTTACTTCAGCGGCGAACATAGGCGGAGGTAACGAAACTACCATAACCGGGATATTGGATGCCATGCTCATCCACGGGATGATCATCCAGGGGGAACATTCGGGAGACCATTATGGCCCGGTTTCAATAGGCGAGCCGGATGACCGCGTCGAAATGCAGTGCCGTGCTCTGGGCAGGAAAGTTGCATCTCTTGTTAAGAAAGTCCTTTAAACAAAGCTGATAACGGAAAAGGAGACCATGAAAAAGATATTCGTGCTGGATACCAATGTTATTTTGCATAATCCCAATTCTCTGGTTTCTTTCGGAGATAATATCGTTCTTTTGCCCATAGAGGTTCTTGAAGAACTCGATACTTTCAAAAAAAGCCACGATGAAAAAGGCAGGAACGCGAGGATCGCCATACGCATGCTGGACAAGATGCGCAAGAAGGGAGCGCCCGGGGAAGGGATGCCGCTTGATAACGGAGGGATACTCAAGGTGGCAACAGGTGTCGATTATGAGAAGGTCGCCGAGACCGGACTTTCGGATGATATCGCCGACAACAGGATACTCTTAGCTGCTTATATACATAAGGAAAAAGGAGAACAGGTCATATTCGTGTCAAAGGATATTAACGCCAGGATAAAAGCGGATGCCTTGGGCGTTAAGGCGGTTGATTTTGAAAAGAACAAGGTCGATCTGGAGCATCTTTATCCGGGGTGGCATCCTATGGAGGTTAAAAGAAGCGAGATAGACGAATTTTATAAACAGAAAAAATACGAAGTAAAGGAAGGGGAGTTCTTTCCAAATGAGTTCGCCCTTCTTGTGGACAGGGATGAGCCCAAACATACAGCGATAGGCAGGTATAAAGAGGAGTTCGGCATATTGATGCCGCTTATTTTCAATAAGACATGTGTGATGTCGATACGGCCCCGCAACAAGGAACAGGCCATGGCCACGGAGCTGCTTTTGAACAACGACATAAATCTGGTGACCTTGGTGGGTCCGGCAGGCACCGGTAAGACGCTTCTGGCCATAGCCGCCGGGCTTCAGAAGGTAGTTAAGGACAAGTCCTACGGAGGTTTGCTTATATCAAGACCGGTAATGCCCCTTGGAAAGGACATCGGCTACCTGCCGGGCACCAAGGAAGAAAAGCTCGAGAGCTGGATGGGGCCCATCTACGACAATCTGGAATTCATCCTTAACGCGGAAAAAAAGGATCGTGATACAAAGGTCAAGGTCAAGACCCAGATAGAGAAATACATAAAGGACGAGATCATTGAGCTGGAAGCGATGACCTTCATGAGGGGGCGCAGTATACCCGACCGGTTCATAATCATCGACGAGGCGCAGAACATGACGCCCCACGAGGTAAAAACGGTCATAAGCCGGGCGGGGAATCATACCAAGATGGTCCTGACGGGCGATCCCTATCAGATAGATAACCCGTATCTCGATTCCTCCAGCAATGGTCTGACATACTGCGTGGAAAAAATGAAGGGCCAGAAAATGTTCGGCCATATGACCTTTGCCAAAAGCGAGAGAAGTTCGTTGGCGTCGCTTGCCGCCGAACTTTTGTAGGTGAGGTATGCGGATGAGGGATGGTAGGCCCAAGAAAAAAAGGATAATAAGGGAAAAACCGGAAAGTTTCCGGTTCAGCCCGAGAGGGAAAAGAGGTAAACCCGATAACATCATACTGAAGATGGAGGAGTTCGAGGCTTTGCGATTAGCCGATTATCTTTCCATGCCGCATAAAGAGGCAGCTTCTTCGATGGAAGTCTCACGGCAAACTTTCGAAAGGGTTCTGAAGAAAGCCCGCAGGACTGTCTCCGAAGCCTTAATAAAGGGCAAGGGAATTAAGATATGGGGCGGTTCTTATGATTTTGGTGATGAAGGTGACGATGATTAGAAAAGAGGTATTCTTACCGGAAGGAGAATGATATGCTGAAAAAGATGATCGCGTTCGTAACAGTGTTATGTTGTTTGATGTTGGTGGCGGAGGAAGTTCCGGCGGCCAGCGTTTCCAAATTGAACCGAAGGGTCAGGGACGCGAAAATAGTCATGGAAGAGATGCAGCAGATGCCCGATACTGCGATACCCAGCGACCTTTTAAAGAAGTGCGCAGGCATCGCGATATATCCCTCTGTGATCAAAGGGGCTTTCGGTATAGGCGGGCAATACGGCCAGGGAGTACTTCTGGCGAAGAACGACGCGGGCGAATGGAGCCCTCCTGTTTTCGTTTCGCTCGGCGGCGCCAGCATAGGTTTTCAGATCGGAGGTCAGGCAGCTGACATAATACTCGTAATCATGGGCAAAAGGGGAGTCGAAAGCTTTTCCCATAATAACGTAACCCTTGGCGGGGATGCTTCAGTCGCCGCGGGTCCCGTCGGGCGCAACGCACAGATGGATACAGATATACTGCTCAAGGCTGGAGTTTTTTCATATTCCAGGACTAAGGGTCTTTTCGCCGGAGTAAGCCTCAAGGGAGCTATCGTAGGCCCTATGAAAAATCTTAACGAAGACTATTACGGTGATGTGGATATTGATGATATACTATTCAGTGACAAGATAGAGCCCACGGAACAAGGAGAGGAACTGATAAACCTCCTGAAACAGTATTGATCAGGGATTGCATAAAATGAGGATAAACATACGTTATATAAAAGAGAATGATATCTTCGAAGTGCAGGCCGTTGAAAAAAAACTGCGCGCGCATTTTTTGCTTTCCAGAGCGGAGCTTAATAATCTGCGCACTATACTGGAAAAGGCGCTTCTGGACAGCAAGAAAAAAGGCAAGGGGAAGGGCAGGTCAAAGGAATCGGACAAATGATGACGGGAACTATATTCAAAAAATGCTGCGTATTATCTTTTCTCCTTGTTTGTCTCTTTTTCTCCGTTCAGGCGGAGGCCCGGCAGAGGTGGGTTAAATCCAAAACGGGTCTGGGTACCCTCATACAGCTGGGCAAGGACAGGGCCGAAATGGAAAAAAACTTTACCGAAGAGACCAGTTCCTATGAATCATTGAAGAAGGCGATCGACGAGGGGGATCTGGAAAAAGGCACCTCCGCCAAGAGGATACGCGGAAGATACGGGGAGCCCGTAGTTACTTTCTCTCTGGCCTCCGGAGAAGGTTCCCAGTGGGTATATAAGCCCGGGACGCAGAATTTTCTAGATGGCGCGGATAAGGTTTATCTCGAATTCGACAAAGAAGGCAACCTGCAGGATTGGAAGAGCGTAAAAAGAAAAGAGAAGAACGAAAAGCCGGAATAATCTTTCCATTTATCGCTAGTTGGCATTTTGTTTAAAGTATTTTTCGAGTATTTGCAGGGCAGGTTTATTCTGCGGAGTGAACTGGCGGTTGTGTTTGCCACCTGCATGGACGCTGGTATCCCATCTCCACCAATATACCCCTCTTAGCCAGCTGCAGCCCCATATGGTCTCAAAAAAAGCCTTGTAGCAGTTCGCCTGGACTGCGAGGTCGGCGTTACCGTGATTGCCCCCTTCCCAGGGGTACATCGGTGCGGTGGTAGTGCTTGCGTATCCGATCTCTGTGAAGATGATAGGTTTAGGATAACCTTTGTGCCAAGCACGGATCTGTTGTTTCCATTTTTCCCAACCCCGGACTATTTCGGTCACCGAAGGGTTGGGTCTGTAGGTAAGGGGAAAATACGCATCTATGCCGACATAGTCAAGATCGTCCCAGAACCCGATATTCCGGTAGTTGTCCCAGTTGGCCGCGTAGATTAGTTCGCCATTGTAAAGATTGCGCACCTTTTGTATGATATGTTTCCACTGCTGTAGCTTTTGAGCGGTAAAGACCAGTTCGGTGCCTACACAGAACAGTTCCACGCCGGTGGATTCTGCCAGCAGCGCATAATGGGTTATGAAGCTGTCATATTCGGCGAACCACTTCTGCCAGTCTTCATCACTGGTAAAACCTATGTCAGCGCGCCAGTAACCGTCACTACGGCCTTCGAGTATATCTATGTGCGGTTTTAACATGACCCTCAGACCGAGCTGACGGGCTTTTTCTATGACGCGTCTTACGCCTGAATCGGAGGGGGTCTGGGCGGTGGAAAATATTCTTGTTGAATTATGTCTTTTCTGGTAGTAAGTAGGGCAGACGGCTATGTATTTTGTTCCAGTGGAAGCGAGATCTTCCAGCGAACTGTCCGAATGGGGAGAAAGGAAGTCACCCTTCTCCCAGGTCACGTAACTCATCCCTTTCTGGAGCGGGGGATCTTTTCGCTGCTGAGGATGCACCGCGTCTGTATGTCCCAGAAGGGACACTAAAAAAGTGAATATGATAATTCTCTTCATGCGTTTCAAGAAAACTTTTGCCATTTATGACACCGCCCGATCCGATCAGACAGGATATAACCATTGTCAGGGTCAGTTTATCATAGATGCCCGGAGCTACCAAGTGAAAGATTCGTGACAACTGCTGTATGCCGGATATGGAGAGGATCAGTCCCGTGTTTTTCGCATTGCGTAATGGGTCTGCCTGTTTCGGGTCCTGTAATAAGATTCAAGCACTTCTTGGGCGGGTTTGTTCTGCGGGGTGAACTGTCGGTTGTATTTTCCGCCCGCGTGCACGTTAGTGTCCCACTTCCACCAGTAGATACCCGCCAGCCATTCTTTTTCCCACATGGTGTCGAAGAATGCTCTATAGCATTCGGCCTGTATATCCGGATCGGCGTTACCGTGTGTGCCCCCCTTCCAGGGAGTATAAGGAGCATGTGAGGTGCTGGGGTATCCTATTTCGGTGAATATCACGGGTTTATTTACGAGTTTTTGCCAGGACTCGATGTCGTTCTTCCATTTTTCCCAGCCCTTTTTCAGGTCTTCTTTAGTGGGAGAAGGCGAGTAGGTGAGGGGAAAGTACGCGTCTATACCGACATAATCCAGTTCCTCCCAGAAATTGATGTTCTTGAAATTGTCCCAGTTGGCCGCGTAAACGAGCTCCCCCTTGTAGATCTTGCGTACTCTGGAGATTATCCTGCGCCATTCGGGATCCTTTTGGGTGGTGAATGAGAGTTCTGTGCCCACACAGAGAAGTTCTACTCCAAGGCGCCTGGACATGCTGGCGTATTCGAGTATGAAACGTTCATATTCGCGGAACCATTTTTCCCAGTCCTGTTCACAGGCGAATCCTATGTCTGCCCGCCAGTACGTCCCGTCATATTTATCGATGAGGTCTATATGGGGTTTAAGCATGACCTTCATCCCGAGTTTATGAGCTTTTTTAATGACATGCGCCAGACTTCTTTTGCTGGGGGTCTTGTCAGTTCTGATTATGTCTGTGGAATTATATTTTTCCTGGTAATGCGTAACACATAAGGAAATATATTCAACGCCGAGCTTTGACAGTTTTTCGAGGGACTTATCAGAGTATTCGGAGGCGAAACGGTCCTTGTCCCAGGTGACGTAACACATTCCTTTCTGAAGCGGCATGAGCGCAGTCTGGCAGTCAAGAGACGCTGTCGGAAGGACCAGGACAGACAGCGAAACTAATAGAACCATCAGCTTGTTGAACGATTTTGATTTTAACCGGCGAATTCCCATTATACCTCCATAATATTGCTCGATAACAAAAAACCCTATCTGACAAGGGCTCTCCCTGACAAATAGGGCTACAAAAAGTCGGCAATAAACTGAATTCACCGGACTGTTGATTTCGGCAGCCTGACGACCGTGCCCTGTATGGAACAGGGGGTAGGTTCAAAGCTTTGCAGCCCCATTCTTTCAAATGGTTTGCCCTTATCGATCAAACATGATCATTTTCTAATAAAGAACTTATTTCCCTCTACAAAAACAAGTTTAATGATAAAAGATATAAAAAGCAAGATACCTACAATAACTTTTTGATTTTTAACGATATTAAAAATATTATTAATTATATAAATCCATATATAATATTTTTGTTTGAGTAAAAAGGGTAAATCCATTATAATTAGTTACAAAAACACAAGACTTACATCATCGCAGAAAGGAAGGGAAAATGTCTCAGGGAAGAATCACATTGACACGCGAAGGCCGGGACAAGCTGGTCAAGGAACTGGAATACCTTAAAGGCGAAAAAAGGCGGGAGATAGCCGTGCAGCTAGCGGAGGCGCGCGCGCATGGTGACCTTAGCGAGAATGCCGAATATGATGCGGCCAAGGAGTCCCAGGCGCTTAATGAAAAACGTATAGCAGAGCTTGAAGAGACACTCATCAAGGCACAGATCATAGACGAGCGTGCCATGCCCAAGGATGAGGCTCTTCTGGGTGCTACCGTCAAGGTGAAGGACCAGTCAACGGGCGCTCAGTTCGATTATGTGCTCGTATCGGAGGAGGAGTCGGATTTCGAGAATGACCGGATTTCGGTCTCTTCTCCCGTAGGTAAAGCCCTTCTCGGTCACAGGGTGGGGGATGTAGTAGAGATCGCGGTCCCAGCGGGTATTCTCAAATATGAAATAACAGAGATAACACGATAGGAGGCGCAGATGAGAAAACAGCTTGATCTATCCTTGGCTACCAGATTGATCAATCACGGTCCGGTTGTGCTGGTAAGTTCCGCCTGTGGCGAGAAGGCGGATATTACTCCCGTTGCATGGAACATGCCCCTCCAGAAAAATCCTCCCATGGTGGTCCTGGAGATAAGTGAAAAACATTTTATTTTTGAATGCATAATGAAGACCGGTGATTTCGCGGTTAACATACCTGCAAAAGATCTTTGCGCGGATGTTGCCAAATGTGGTTCGGTCTCCGGCAGGGACACTGATAAGTTCCAGATGTGTTCGCTGAGCACCGAGCCGGGTAAAAAGATACAGTCGCCCGTGTTAAAGGAGGCCCTCGCGGTCCTTGAATGCCGCCTGGTCAGGGATGAGCATCTTCTTAAAGAATACAATATGGTAGCGGGGGAAGTTAAGTACGCCGAAGTCGAAGAAGGGGCTTTCCAGGAGCACTGGCAGTTTGAGAAGGATGAGGCGAGGACTATCCATCATCTCGGGGATAAGACCTTCTGTTTCCCCGGGGGCGGTGTGATAGACCTCAGAAAAGGATAGAGAAGGAAGGTGTAGATAGTGAACTGGAAGAAAGTTTTATTAATCATATTCATTGCGCTGGTGGTATGGTCGTTCCTGCCGCTTGTTCCTTTCTGGATGATGCAGGGCGCCCCGCCCGGGGATAATAACCAGACAAATATCCAAAAACTTGAACAGAATACCGGCGCGTATTTTTCCTTTATCGTGTTCGGAGATAACCACGCGGGTCTTATCTTCAATGATTCGGCTACCTTGAAAGAGATATGGCACATGAACCGGGAGGACAGGTTCCGGAAAGTGCCCATAGATTTCGTGCTTAGCGTAGGTGACGTTACCCTTGACGGCAAGAGATCGCATTTTCTGGCATACAAGAAAATGCAGAAACTCATAAAGTACCCGGTGGTCGCCGCCATAGGCAACCATGATGACAGGAAGCTTTTCGAGGAATACTGCGGTAAAAAGGAATTCAGCTTCGTTAACAGGAACTGTTTTTTCATAATACTGGACAACGAGCAAGGCGCATTGAGAGAGTCGCAGTTCAACTGGCTTGAGGAACAGTTGCAAAAGGGTCAGCAGCATGACCATATTTTCATAGCCATGCATAAACCGCCGTTCGATCCATATCAGCAGGAATGGTATAACGAGGATAATAGCCCCTGGGCTTATCGTTTCAGGAAGCTCTGCGGCCAATACGGCGTCGAAATGGTATTTTCGGGACATAAACACATGTTCAAGAGCGAAAAGTTCGACGGAGTTGAACATATAGTTACAGGCGGCGGCGGAATGCTTATAGAGATACCCGAAGACGACGGGGGCTATCTCCATTACATGCGTGTTATGGTCAACAATGATTATGTTACCTATGAGGTCCGTAAGGTGTCCCCGCCTCTGTGGGAATATTTGACTTATTATTTCTGGAAAGAAGCTGTTTACTGGGCGCGTAACCTTTACGGGGTAGGTTACATATTCGGAAGGAACACAAAGGTCCAGCCCTTGAGGGTATCTGGCCTTAATGACAGGGAATACTGGATATGGGCGCCCGGGAATAAAGACGCCCAATGAACAAGCCTTTTTCCGCAAAACTTTGATGGCCGGTATTTCCCGAGAACGCCGAAGAGGAGGCAAAGATGAAAGAGAAAAAATGGAAACCAGCGACCATGGGTATCCATGCGGGTTATTCGCCAGAACCCACCACGGGAGCGAGGGCCGTTCCGGTGTACCAGACCACTTCCTTTCAGTTCAAGGACACCCAGGACGCGGCAGATCTTTTTGCCCTCAAGAAGTTCGGGAACATTTACACGAGGCTTATGAATCCCACCACAGGCGCCCTGGAAAAGCGCATAGCGGCCCTGGATGGGGCTACAGCCGCTGTTGCCGTCTCATCCGGGATGTCCGCCGTGAGCCTGGCGATATTGACGCTGGCTTCCGCAGGGGACGAGATAATCTCTTCGAGCAGTTTATACGGGGGTACATACACTCTTTTTCAGTATACGTTACGTAACCTGGGCATAAACGTCAAGTTCGTTGACTCGACGGATCCGGAGAATTTTCGCAAGGCCTTAACTAAAAAGACCAAAGCTTTCTACGCCGAGACCCTCGGCAATCCTAAGCTGGACGCGGTGGATATCGAGGAGGTGGCCGCTATCGCTCATGAGAGCGGAGTGCCGCTGGTTCTCGATAACACCGTGGCGACGCCTTACCTTGTTGATCCGGTGCGTTTCGGGGCGGATATCGTAGTGTATTCGGCCACGAAATACATCGGCGGATACGGCACTTCTATCGGGGGCCTTGTGGTTGATTCCGGGAATTTTGATTTTTCCTCCGGGAGATTCCCGCAGTTCACCGAACCGGACCCCAGCTATCACGGGATCAGGTTCTGGGATTCTTTCGGCAACCTGCCGGAGAAGGGCAATGTCGCTTTCGCAACAAGGGCACGGGTGAGCCTTCTCAGGGACCTCGGTTCCTGCATGAGCCCGTTCAACGCGTTCCTTTTCCTTTTAGGACTGGAGACGCTTCATCTCAGGATGACCAGGCACAGCGAGAACGCAATGGAGATAGCGCGTTTTCTCGATTCACACCATAAGGTTGAATGGGTTAATTATCCGGGTCTGGTGGACCACCCTCAGCACAGTGTGGCCTGCAAGTATTTCAGGGAAGGCCTGTACTCGGGGCTTGTGGGTTTCGGCATTAAAGGCGGTCTTGAATCCGGCAAGAAATTCATAGATTCGGTGGAACTTTTCAGCCACGTGGCCAATATAGGAGATGCCAAGAGTCTGGCCATCCATCCCGCTTCTACAACTCATCAGCAACTTACGGCCGAGGAACAGAAGGCGGCAGGCGTTACTGAAGATTTCGTGAGATTGTCCGTGGGGATAGAGGACGTCGAGGACCTTATTGCCGATCTGGACAGGGCCCTTAAGAGAGCATGATCGTTCGGAACAGGTACAATGAATATACATGAAAACATAACGCAGACCGTTGGAGGGACGCCTCTTATGCGTCTTTCAGCGTTCGACGAAGGCTTGCCGGGTAATATCGTCGCCAAAGCGGAATTCTTCAATCCCTTGTCCAGCGTCAAGGACAGGATCGGGCTAGCCATGATCGAAGCGGCCGAGAGAGAAGGAAAACTCGGGAAAGGATCGGTCATCATAGAACCTACAAGCGGGAATACCGGTATCGCTTTGGCCTTTGTCAGTGCCTCAAAAGGCTACAGGCTCATCCTGACCATGCCCGAGTCCATGAGCAGGGAAAGACGCGCTCTTTTGAAGATACTGGGGGCTGAACTTGTACTCACTTCCGGGGAGAGAGGAATGAAAGGAGCCGTTGAAAAGGCCCGGGAACTTGTTGAAAATATCCCGGGCGCTTTCATGCCCCAACAGTTCGAGAATCCGGCGAACCCCAAAGCGCACAGGGATACTACCGCTCCCGAAATATGGAACGATACAGGAGGCGAGATCGACTTTTTTGTCGCCGGTATCGGTACCGGCGGCACTGTAACGGGGGTGGGGGGATTCCTGAAAGAGAAACGGCCGGATATAAAGGTGGTAGGAGTTGAACCGGCGTCTTCCGCCGTGCTTTCCGGAGGAGAACCCGGTCCCCATAAAATAGAGGGCATAGGCGCGGGATTCGTGCCCAAGGTCTTGAAAAAAGAAATATTAGATGAGATAATAACCGTTCTGGATGAGGAGGCCGGTGAATACGCCCGCAGGTTGGCAAGAGAAGAGGGCATATTCGCAGGCATATCCTCCGGAGCCAACATCGCCGCCAGCGTTAAAATAGCTTCCAGAGAGGAAAATCGCGGCCGAAATGTCGTTACGGTGCTCTGCGACGGTGGGGAAAGGTATTTGAGCACGTGGCTTTATCGTGAATACATGGATGGATAAGAGGTGAAATGACTGATAAAAAGCAATACATAGATACAAAGTATTATAATATGCCCGAGGGCGAGAAATTCGTTCTCGAGAGCGGGGTCAAACTTAAAGAACTGAAGATAGCGTACGAGACGTACGGGAAACTGAACGCCAAGAAGAACAACGCGCTTCTCATCTGCCATGCTCTTTCGGGTGATGCACACGCCGCGGGTTTTCACCGGGGAGAAAGGAAACCCGGCTGGTGGGATGAGATGATAGGACCCGGAAAGGCTTTTGATACCGATAAGTATTTCGTTATCTGTTCCAATATAATAGGCGGATGCAAAGGCTCAAGCGGTCCCAATTCCATAGACCCCTCGACAGGCAAGCATTATGGCCTTTCTTTTCCGATAGTTTCAATCAAGGATATGGTGAATGCCCAGAAAAAACTGATAGATTTTCTGGGTATCGAGAAGCTTCTTACCGTCTGCGGCGGTTCAATGGGCGGGATGCAGGCTCTGCAGTGGGTCGTTTCCTATCCAAATAACGTTGTATCGTGCATTCCGATAGCCACCTCCTACAAGCATTCGGCACAGCAGATAGCCTTTGACGAGGTGGGTCGGCAGGCAATAATGGCCGATCCCGCCTGGAAGGCGGGGGATTATTATGAGAAGGACCACCCTTCAGCGGGTCTTTCTGTGGCCCGCATGATCGGACACATAACTTACATGAGCTATAAATCCATGGAGAAGAAGTTCGGAAGAATGCTGAAAAGGGAAAAACTGGGATATGAATTCAGTACCGAGTTCGAGGTCGAGGGTTATTTGAGATACCGCGGGGACAGTTTCGTGAAGCGGTTCGATGCCAATTCATATCTTTATCTCACAAAGGCCATGGATTATTTCGATCTGGAGAAGGAAAAAAAGCTGAACCAAGTCTTTAAGGGGATAAAGGCGCGTTTTCTGGTCATAGCTTTCAGCAGCGACTGGTTATATCCGCCCCAACAGTCAAAGGAGATCGTAAGGGCGCTCAAGATGAACGGCATAGATGTGACGTTTTGTGAAATCAGTTCGGATTACGGACATGACGCGTTCCTCCTCGAATTCAACGAGGAGACCAAGCTTGTAAAACATTTTCTGGACAATACCTACAAGAAGATGGGGAAATAACGTGACCAGCAAAAGAAAAGAAGAACTCAGACTCGATCACAAGGTTATAGGCGACATGGTCAGGCCGGGAACTATGGTGCTTGATATGGGATGTGGTGACGGTGATCTTCTGGAATACCTGGTATTGCAGAAGAACGTCAAGGGCAGCGGTGTGGAGATCAGCGAGGAAGCCATCTACAAATGCGTTGAGAAAGGTCTCAGCGTATCCCATGGCGACATAGATTCGGGTCTTAAGGAATATCCGGACAGGATGTTCGACTATGTTATCTTCAACCAGACCATGCAGCAGGTTTACAGACCCAAGGAAGCTATCATGGAAGCATTGAGGATAGGCAGGGAGGTGATAATAGGCTTTCCCAACTTCTGTTATTTGGGCGCGAGGCTGCAGATATTCTTCACCGGCCGGGTGCCGGTCACTCCTTCTCTGCCTTATTCGTGGTATGACACGCCCAACCTTCATTTTCTGAGCATAAAGGATTTTGCTGAATTCTGCAGAGGCCAGGAGATTGTCATTGAAAAAAGCGTATACCTGTCCGAAAAGGGTATGGTGAGTTTCATGCCGAACCTTTTAGCCCTCAACGCTATTTTTCAGATATCAAAGAGATAGAAGGATGTCTTCTTGTCATTCCGTTTTCTATAATGGATACCTATAAACAATATTATGATAGATTGAACTCCGAACAGAAAAGGGTCGTTGACGCCGTTGACGGCCCTTTGCTCGTTCTGGCAGGCCCGGGAACAGGGAAGACGCAGCTTCTTTCGGTAAGGGCCGCGAACATCCTTAAAAAGAAGAAAATCCTGCCGGAGAACATTCTGATTCTCACCTTCACTAACGCGGCAGCCCGTGAAATGCGTGACAGGCTGGCATGCATAGTCGGGCACAAGGGGTATAACGTTGAGGTGGAGACCTTTCACAGTTTCGCTAATTCCATCGTTCTTGAATCAGAAGGAGCTATTAGATACGTCAAGGACAAGATCGAGATGAGCGAGGTCGAAAAGGTCAGGGCTCTTGAATATATCATAGACAACACCGAAGGGATAAAGGAACTCAGACCTTTCGGCGCCCCATATATACATCGCAGAGAGATCGAAACAAAGATAAGCGAGCTCAAGAACGAAGGCATATATCCCGAAGAGATGGCCGGTATGCTTCGCGGGATAGAGCCTGACGGGGTGAATCTCGAACAGAAGCACCTTAAGCGTCTAAAGGAACTCTCTCTTATATATGAAAACTATGAAAGGTTAAAGGACATGGATGCTGCGGTTCTGTTCGATGAGAGAGGGCGGATCGACTACGACGATATGATACTCATAGCACTGGATGCTCTTAAGAAAGACAGCGATCTGAGAGACGGCTTCCGGGGTCAGTATAAATATATTATGGTGGACGAGTACCAGGATACCAACGGTGCGCAGCTGGAACTTTTATTCTCGATAATGGATTCTGAAAACCCGAATATCTGCTGTGTGGGGGATGATGACCAGGCCATATACAGGTTCCAGGGGGCTACCTTGGCCAATTTCCGGGTATTAGAGGATCGCCTTCCGGGTCTTAAAAAGGTAACATTGAAGGATAATTACCGCTCCACTCAGGATATAATTGATCTATCGGGTCAGATAATATCCCAATTACCGGAGGAGGAGCGCATAGCGGTCAAGAAACTTCGGTCCCGCAGGGAACTCTGCGAAACCGGGATAGATTTTCTGGAGTTCATGACCGAAGAAGAAGAGATGAGTTACATTGTCGGCCAGATTAAAAAGCAGGCCGAAGCGATCAGGACCGATCCGGCGCTAAGCGAGGAAGAAAGGGGGAAGCCCTATAACAATATAGCGGTCCTGGTCCGTAAACGAGCGTATATACTCAAGATCATAGATGCTTTTCTGCAGGCGGGGATACCCTACGCTACTGACGGGGCTGAAGACATACGCCAAGAGAAGAGAGTGCGCCAGATGCTGGATGTGCTTCAGCTGGCCTCTCTCGGTACCGAGAACATGGAGAAAAGGTCCCTTGCGCTTTACAAAGTGCTTGTCAGTGATTATGTCTCTGCTTCACATTCGGACATACTCAAGTTCATCGCTTACTGTAACGCGGGAAAACGAGCGTCAAGACAGAAAGAGGATTCGTTATATGCCTCTTACAATCTCTACCAGAAATTCACCGAGCATTTTGGCCAATTCGTCAGTGATAATGAGGGTAAGCCATTCTGTCCGGAACCTGAAGAATCGGAAAAGCTTGATATCGCGAGGAAGCTTGGGCTGGAAAAGCCATATTCCCTGCACAGGGCCGCATGGGCCATAGAGCGCCTTGTTTCCGGTGCAGCGGATCAACCGGTGCACGATCTTTTGCTCAGGTATGTCAATGACATGCGGATTTACGGTTATATCCTTACAAAATATGAAGAGGACCAGGTCCTCCGCGTAAGGGACCTGAGGGCCCTGGTTTCATTCATCAACATGGTCAAACAGGCAGATCTTGCCAACCCGGCGCTGGGTCTTGACGAGTTCATGAACGAGATGGAGCTCAGGGAAGTTCACGGAATACCCATTAAAGGGGAGATGGCCACGCTAAGCCAGGACGGTGTGCGTGTTTATACCGCTCATGCATCCAAGGGGCAGGAGTTCCATACGGTCTTTCTGCCTTTCTGTTTGCAGCATAAAAGCTGGCCGGTCCGCAAGAAGGGGGAGGTGGTGCGCATACCTCCGCAGATCTATAAAAGCAGGGAGAAGGTGGATGAAAAGGAGAAGATCAAGCTGCTCGATTATTATGACGAGCTGCGTCTTTTTTATGTGGCCAGTTCAAGGGCCAAGGCGAGGGTGATTTACACCGCGACCCCGGCTGAGAAGGTTATCATAAGCCAGTTCTTCGAGGACATGAAAATAGAACCCGAATTGGCTTCCCCATCGGAGGAAGAGGAATTCCTGGCGAACTTTCTCAAACAGGTAGAAAAACCCGACCCCTTTGAAGGTACAGCCGTTATCCTCAGAGACATGGTAAAACGTCTTTCGCTGAACCCGACAAGCCTGAACAATTATCTGCAGTGCAAAAGGAAGTTTCTCTATGATAACGTGCTTTTACTCCCCGGGAGGAAGAACCAGCATCTTGTTTTCGGTAACTGCGCCCACAAAGCGCTTGAGGTAACCTATACCGAGTTCATGGGAAAAGGCAGGTTCCCGGCTTTTTCCGTGTTCAGGGAGGCCTTCAAGAAAGAGCTCGGTTATGAAGGCGTAAGCGACACGATCAAGACCTGGTGTTATGATAAACTCGATCAGCTGGAGGACTGGTACAGCAGGCAATCACGTGAGCCGGTGATGCCCGTTGATTTAGAGAATAAACTCGAAGTGTCCCTTCCCGAAGGCCTGGTGTTTCGCGGAACTTTCGACAAGATAGAACGAGAAGCGCCGGGAGAGATAAAAGTTGTAGATTATAAGACAGGAAAACCGGACAAGCACGTTAAAGCCATCGCGAATTGCAGGGATGTCTCCCGGTATGAATGTGATGACTATTATCGTCAGCTTATCGCCTACAAGATGCTCTATGAAAGAGCGAAGGGCAAAAGACTTAATGAAAAAGTGACAAAGGGCGTGCTTCAGTTCCTCGAGAAAACAGGCAGAACCATAAAAAAATATTCTCTGGAGAAAGGTGCTTACAGGGAAGAGGTAGTGGAGCTTGCCGACAGTATGGTGGAAGAGTTCGAAAAGGTGCTTATGCGGTGCTGGAGAAGCATCCAGGCTCTCGATTTTGACAAGCTGCCGGAGAGGGATCCGGAAAGATGCGGCAGGTGTGAATATGAGGCTATTTGCTGGGAGGATTGATCCGATATGGAGAAGAGATTCATAAATGAACTCAAGGTAAACGAGCAGGTAGATTCTGTCTTCATGCTCTCAAGGAAAGAACTTAAGCTGACAAAGTACGATAAACCCTATCTGCAGATAGCGGTCTCGGACAGAACGGGCAAAATGCAGGCCAGGTTATGGGACAGGGCGGAAAGCTACAATGAGGCCGCCGAAGTGGGCGATGTCGTCAGGGTCAGGGGTACCGTGGATAAGTACAGGGAAGAGAAGCAGCTTAAGATCGACCATATCGAAAAGGCCGATGAAAGGTCATTCAGGTATGAGGATATGGTCCGCGTCGCCGAGAACCGGGAAGAGGTGTTCTCTGAGATCGTCAAGTATCTTAATACTATCGAGAACCGGTGGCTTGCCGAGCTCAGCAAAGGTTTTCTGCGTGATGAGGATCTCATGTCAAAGTTCAAGGAGGGGCTCGGAGGTAAGATGTGGCACAATGCGTATATCGGTGGGCTTATGGAGCATACCCATGAAGTGATGTACATAGTGGATAAGATGTGCCTGATGTATCCGGAAGCCAACAGGGACATAACTCTGCTGGGCGCCTTTATCCACGATATAGGGAAAGTCTATGAACTCGATCCCAGGAAGGTTGAATATACTGTCGAAGGCGGCCTGGTGGGGCATATCGTGATAGGCCACAAGATTCTCATGAAAAAGATATATGAGATACCTGGCTTCCCGGATGATCTGAGAGTGCGCCTTGAACATATGATACTCAGCCATCACGGAGAATATGAGCAGCAGTCCCCCGTCCTGCCAAAGACCCTTGAGGCTACGATAGTCTATCATTCCGATGAACTTGCCTCGCAGGCGAACGCCATAAAGGAGCTTCAGAAAAGCCAGGCCGAGGAAGGCAAGATATGGAGCCATTTTGTCGGCATCAAGAACAGGAAATACTACATAAAGAACACCGATGAGGAAGACTGGGGAAATGGCGGGGAGCCGGACCCGGAGGAGAAGACGGACCTTTTTGAATGATGGAACGCGAAAATTTTGAGAGACTAGTTATCCAGGCCCTGGAGGAGCTGCCCAGTCTTTTCAAGGACAGTCTTGAGAACGTGGACGTGGTGATAGAAGAGGAACCAACCGCTGAACAGGCCCGGGCGGTTGACACGGCCCATCGAAGAATGGTCCTGGGGCTTTATCAGGGGGTTCCCCTTCACAGAAGGAGCCATAATTACGGCATGGTAATGCCGGATAAGATATCGATTTTCAGGAAGAATATCGAAAAAGTATGTCATACCGAGGAAGACATAGTCGATCTGGTCAAACATACCGTGCAGCATGAACTAGCTCACCATTTCGGTATATCGGACAAGCGGCTCAGGGACCTGGGAATTTACTGAGCTGTTATTGGCCGGTCTTTTCTTTTGGGGGATAAACAGTGATGTTGTCTATGTAGATCGGACCTTTGTAGGTCGGCTTATTGGATTCTATCCTTACCGCGATCTTACGCACGTCTTCCTTGAAAGCGCTGTCAACTGTGACTCTGCGCCAGACGCTGCTGTTACCTTCAGCTATATCGGCTTTGATGGTCGTCCATTCACCGGGTTTCAGCCGTACGGTCCGGGTCATTTCGGTAAAACTCCAGTCATCACCAATGGTCAGGATGAGTTTTCCGCGCAGGCCGACGGGCGCGTCAGGCGGAAGGAAGATGTCGGCGGTGATCATCTCGTATTCGGTCAGGTCAAGGTAATGCTGTATTTCCACCAGGGCCGCGGACCATTTGTTCCCGGAAAATTCCGCATAGACTCCCAGTGAACCGGATCCTTTGCTGGAGATACCTTCTACCGGTTTCATTGTTCTTGCTATGTGATCGGTCTTCTCGAGCGCCCAGGAAGGTATTTCCCATCCGTTATCGTTCTTTTCAAAATCATAAAGGGTTTTACCGTTTTCCCTGAACTTTTCTGCCGGGGGAGCGGAGAATTCGTTCCACCGGTCGAAAGTCCCTCCGGGTGAATTTATTGTCTTTTCGGGAGTATCTTTGATAACACTGCCGGTGCCGGCAGGGAAGTTCCCGTGATAAAGATATATGCCCACAGCGGCTATCGCCACTACAATGAAAAGAGCGGGTAGAACCGATCTTTTTTTGCGGGGACGGGCAGGACGGCTTTTTAGCTTTTTCTCGACGCCTTCTACGGTTTTTTGGGGGGGTACTTCTTCCGCTTTTTCCTTGTCCTCGTCCGGGGAAGTCTTCTCAGGTAGAGGTTGGGCCGGTTTTGAAGTATTCCCGAAATATGTCCGTGAAAGTTCCAGGTCGATCTTGTCCTGAGTTCTGTTATTATTCATGTTGATTATTTTAACACACATGAAGGGGTTTTGCCATATCAATCCTTATGGTTCATGACCCGTATTTGCTGGCAAAAAAGATTAAAATAAATATATATTTCACTATTTACATAGATATATTCATATGTTATACTTTATCAAATTACACTAAATATTCCGTTATTTTGTCTCAATGACCACAAAATGTATGGGGGAGAAAATGAAGATCATCTCTATAGCTAATCAGAAAGGCGGTTGCGGTAAAACAACTCTCGCGGTGAACGTTGCAGCAGCGCTTGCAAGGCTGGGGAGTAAGACTCTTCTTATCGATCTGGACCCGCAGGCCCACGCGACCTTTGCTTTGGGTTATAGCAAGAAATCCTCGGAAAGGAAAACCTCATACGATATATTCCGTGCCCATTTCGATAATACGGAAGTACCCTTCGAGGAGATCCTTATCACCGACAGGAAAAACTTTTCTTTCGTTCCCGCGAACATGATGCTGAGCGCGGCAGAAATAAATCTTGGCGGTGTCAACGGAGCCGCGGCGATACTGCACAAGACCTTGAAGAACCCTTTCTTTGATCAATACGAGTATGTGATTATAGATTCTCCTCCCAGTTTCGGGTTTCTGACGCTTAATTCCATGTACGCGGCTGATATGATACTTGTGCCGGTGGACCTGAGCTATTTCTCTTTTAACGGCATTAACAGTGTTTACAGGGTGACGAGTCTCCTGAGCGCTGAGACGGGCAGGGATCCTTCTGTCTTTTTCGTCATAAACATATTCGACAAAAGGTCTAACTTCGCCAAGCAGTTCGAAGTGGACGCGAAAAAGAAACTTGGCACATACCTTCTTCCCACGAAGATACGTTCAAGTGTTAGACTGAGAGAAACAGCAAAACAGGGGAAGACCATATTCGAATATGACCCCAAGTGTTCCGCGGCACTTGACTTCTATAACCTTACCAGCGAGATCCTCACGGCTGATGCCAAGGATATTGCCGAAGAGATGCATGAATTCAGATTGCACGCACCCCATGCGGGTAACGTATATGTTCTGGGGGATTTTAACGGATGGCAGAAGACCGAAGCGAGCCGTTTGAGCAAGCTGGAGGACGGTCGCTGGTCGGCCCATTTCAATCTGGCCAAGGGTGAATACAAATACAAGTTCCTTGTCGATGGTGAATGGATGTCAGATCCGGAAAACTCACAGATGCAGACCAATATCTTTGGCACTGCCGATTCAATCCTGAAGATATAAACGCAGGGCAGATCCATTATTGCGATAACTAGACCGATCTGCCACTTTGCGTGTTATCTGCGGTCCTGCATCCCCAGAAAACCCTTGAACCGGGTCCCAAAATATTGTTTAATGCAGAACTCGAGAAGGATTATTCTATGAACCCTGTCAAACAGGACAGTATCAAGAAGAAAGGAAAAGATATGTGGCAACCTATCCAATATCCGAAGGATAAAGAGAACATAGTTGAAAGGTACCCGGGCAACCCCATCCTGACAAAGGACGATGTACCGGCTGCCGCCAAGGGAGTTTATAATTCAGGCTGTATCAAGACCGTCGAGGGAAAGTACGTTATGCTCTGCAGGGTGGAAACCCCCTCGATGAAGCAGTTCATATGGCCCGCTGATTCAGATAACGGTATAGACTTCAAGCTCCGTCCGGAGCCGGTGAAAATGCCAGATACCCCGGAATTCAAGGAATACACGACAGGGATGTATTATGACCCCAGGGCCACGCGCATTGAAGATAAATATTATACGGTATTCGCCTGCCACAGCGGGCATTCATGCCGTCTGGGGCTTCTGGAATCCCCTGACATGAAAAAGTTCGAGTTCAAGGGATTTATTTCTGAGACGGATAACCGTAATGGTGTGCTTTTTCCCGAAAAAATTAACGGCCTCTACTGCAGACTGGACAGGCCCAATACGGGTGACGGCAAAGGTTATATGTGGGTTTCGTATTCACCTGACCTTTTGCACTGGGGACAGTCAAAGGCGGTCGCCCATGCCCAGGACGAATGGGGCTGGAAAAAGAACGGGCCCGGCGCGGTACCGATCAAGACCGATAAGGGGTGGCTTGTGATATATCATGCCGTCAATGTGCAGTGTGCCGCCCAGTATGTCTATCACCTCGGCGTTATGCTGCTGGACCTTAAGGATCCTTCGAAAATAGTGGCCAGAGCCAAGGCTCCGATACTTTCGCCGACCACCGATTACGAGCTCACCGGTCTTACTTACGCGGTTGTCTTTACCTGCGGGGCTGTAGTGGAGGATGATGGTGAGGTCAAGATCTACTACGGCGGTGCGGATACGGTGCAGTGCCTGGCGACCGCAAGACTAGAGGACCTTGTAGACGCCTGTTTCAACAGGTAAGTAAAATGTCCGGATTCAAGATCACTCCACTAAAACAGAAAAACCTCCGTGAAAAGATGCGGCGTTGTGGGGTGAAGGAAAAAGACCTGGTCGAGAATTTTATCCGGTCAGGAGGTCCCGGAGGTCAGCATGCTAACAAGAACGCTACATGCGTGTACCTGAAGCATGTTCCCACGGGTATCGAAGTTAAATGTTCACGTGAACGTTCTCAGAGCGTTAACAGGTTCCTGGCCCGAAAGATGCTTCTGGCCAAGCTGGAGAAAAGAAAGCGCGACAGGATAGCACAGAAGCGACATAAGAAGGAAAAACTCCGCAGGCAGAGAAGGACCCGTTCCAGGAAGGGTAAAGAAAAGATACTCGCGGAAAAAAAGAAGCGCTCGAAGAAGAAAGACCTGCGCAGAAAAATAGATCCAGGTTCGTTGGAATAAAAATGAAAAAGCTCAAACTCGACCTTCACGATATTTACAACAAGCACGATAAGATCGAAAAGGCCTTGCTTGAAGTGCTTCAGGAAGCTAAAGAGCAAAAGGTTAAAATAGTCGAGATAATTCCCGGCAAAGGGTCGGGCCAGTTGAAAAAGAGGGTTCTTAAATTCCTTGAAAGGAACAAAGACCTTTACGACAGGGTCGAAAAGGATTCAAAGAACTGGGGCAGACTGTTCGTACGTTTCAAGTGATAACCGGATATGGCTAAAAAGATACGAGATTCATGGGGTTCCCGTATCGGGATCATAATGGCGGTCGCCGGTTCTGCCGTGGGCCTGGGTAACTTTCTTCGTTTTCCGGTCCAGGCCGCGAGGAACGGCGGGGGAACTTTCATGATCCCGTATTTTATCGCGCTGCTTCTTGTGGGCATCCCGCTTATGCTCATCGAGTGGTCCATTGGAAGATACGGCGGGGGTTTTGAGCACTCCACCGCGCCGGGCGTTTTCCACAGCCTGTGGGAAAAGAACCGCTTCATCAAATACTTCGGCGTTATTGGCATCTTCGGGCCCCTGGTGATAATGATCTATTACACTTACATTGAATCCTGGACGCTGGCCTACAGTTTTTTCGCATTGGTCCAGAAATATTCCGGTATAACCGATCAGTCCTCCATGCAGTCGTTCCTCAGGGGGTTTCAGGGGTTGGAGAAGAACCAGTATTTCACCAACATGTGGCCTGCCTACATTTTCTTCATCATCACTTTCGTGATAAACATGACAGTGCTCGGGCACGGCATTAAAGGCGGTATAGAGAGGTTCTGTAAATTTGCCATGCCGACTCTTCTGGTATTCGGTGTGATCCTTACGATACGGGTCCTGACACTGGGGGCTCCAGATCCAGCAAGACCCGAATGGAACATAGTTAACGGTTTGGGATATCTTTGGAACCCCGATTTCAGCCAGCTTAAAAGCGCGAAGATATGGCTCGCAGCGACAGGACAGATATTCTTTACTCTCAGTGTCGGCATGGGAGTGATATTAACATACGCAAGCTACCTTTCAAAGGGGGATGACGTTGCCCTTTCGGGACTGACCGCTGTTAGCATGAACGAATCGGCGGAGGTCCTGCTGGGCGGGAGCATAATCATACCTGCAGCTTTTGCTTTTTTCGGGCCGTTGGCGATAGGTGCTATTGCCGATTCGGGTGCTTTCAATCTGGGGTTTGTTACCATGCCACTCATATTGCAGAAGATGCCGTTCCCCGAACTTCTGGGGTTTTTATGGTTCGGTCTTCTTTTTCTTGCGGGGGTAACCTCATCGGTATCCATGGCGCAACCTGCTATAGCTTTTCTTGAGGACGAATTCGATATTTCAAGAAAGAAAGCGGTGACCCTTTTCGGGTTGGTGACCTTCACTCTTTGCAATGGAGCGATCTTTTTCCTGGGCAGGGGAGTGGTGGATGAATTGGACTTCTGGGGCGGCACGTTCTGTCTGGTTCTATTTGCCACGGTCGAGGTCGTGCTTTTCGGATGGGTGTTCGGAATAAATAAAGCATGGGAGGAAGTTCATCACGGGGCGGATTTGAGGATACCCCAGATATATAAATATATCATCAAGTATGTGACGCCTGTTTTTCTTTTCATAGTGCTGATCGCCTGGTTCTTTCAGGAATGGCTTCCGATAATCCGGATGGATAATGTCCCGCAGCATAACCACATGTATATCTTGGCTACCCGCATAGGACTACTGCTTATTTTTCTTGTGCTGGCTATCATGGTGAAGGTAGCGTGGCGGAAAAGGAAGACGAAGGGGGATCGGATATGACCTCTTACGGATGGATATTCATGGCTGTTTCCTGGACGATCATAATCGGGCTGGTTATTTTTTGTTTCAGGAAGATATTTGAAAAGAAGAAAGTGGACTGAAACGCTCCCCGAACCTTTCAAGAACGCCTTTTCCTGACATATCGATAAAAAATCACTTATTTTTTGCATTTTAACATATTATGATATAATATTATTATATATATACCTATATATAATATTAATAAGGTATATTCTTGCATTTGTCGCGATGAAAGGAGGCGCAAATGGAAAAAGACGTAGCTGTATTTGAAAAAAACAAATATCAGGATGTCAAGATACGTATATCCGAATATCAGGGCAATGATGTTATTGATGTCAGGATATGGACTCAACCTCCTCAAGGTGACGAGAAGGTCCCCACGGGAAAAGGAATAAACATTAATGTAAGGCTTTTCCCCAAGCTTAAAGAAGCCATAGAGAAGCTTGAAAAGGACTTGAAAGACGCGAATATGATTTAACCGGAAGTTGCCGGTTCTGTCATTGAATAGACCTTGCAGGAGAACAACCGCACTGGTATCGTAACAAAAACCCGTAATATCCACACTAAAAATGGAACACGGCGAAAAAAGACGTTTTATAAGGCATTTGCTAGTAAACCCGCTGCAGTTCAAAGTATCCGATTCGGATCAGTTCGAGAAGACCGAGACGGTCAATGTCAGTGAGGGAGGGCTGTTATTTCTATCAAAGAAGAAAGTCGAGCCCGAAACTATCATACAACTTCAGATGCCCCTATATGATAAAGTTTTTAAGATACGGGCTAAAGTCGTACATACCGAGAAAGACGAAGCTACCGGAATGCTGAAAATAGGTGTAGCTTTCATCAACTATGCTGATGCCTTCAAAGTTAAACTCATCGAACAGATATATCTGATAGAAGAATACCGCACTCTCAGGTCACTTCAGCTTGGCCGTGAAATGTCACTTCAGGAAGCCTCCAAGGAATGGATAAAGAGGTATTCAGAGAGGTTCGAAAAACTCTACTGGTAAAATCCCCGGTATCATTTCCCTTTTAGAAAAAATCTCCAAAAAAATCTTCACTAAGATTATTTTTCTAACCACTACATTATGTGGGACATGTATCTCTATGTGACTATATGATGTAGACTTTCTAAATCTGTTTAAAAAGTAAAAATTGGGCGTTGACAAGCATTTACATGTGATGTATACTTTGTAAGGAGTGGAGAGAAGTGGAGGAAAGTGGAGTGTTTTACGGAGAATACTTACATAATCTTGATAAAAAGAACCGGCTGATCATACCAGCGAGGTTCCGTGATGTTATCACGGAAAAAGGTATAGAAAAATTCTATATCAACCGCGGCCTTGACCAGTGTCTATTTATGTTCCCTGAAAGCGAATGGAAAACCCAGGAGAACCGGTTCAAGGAAATGTCCTTTACCAAAAGCGAGGTAAGGAAGTTCAGCCGCATGTTCTTTGCCGGGGCATGTGAAGCGGTACCGGATAAACAGTGGCGGATACTTATTCCCGATTATTTAAAAGAATACGCCGCGCTCTCAAGAAGCGTAATGATAGTGGGCGTCTCCAGTCGCATTGAGATATGGGATAAAGGGAAGTGGGAAGAGTTCTACAGTTCCAGCAAGCAGAACTACGAAGAAATAGCCGAACGGCTGATCGATATTTAAATCATTTAATCCGGGGGGAGAAAATGTATAGAAGATATGCTGTTAAGTTCAACAAGAAACAGGTTGAGTTCATTAACTGCGTCAATATGGTCGAACGCATCAAAAAGGCCAGAGCTCTCCAGTCCGGGGTTTCTCATCTAGGTGTCAAGCGGTACGTAGTATCTTCGAACGGATTGGGGAAGAAGACATATCTTACAATGAAGGATTGTAAATAGTATTGTGGTTAGCGCGTTCGATGATGGCGGGAAAACGGAGGGCCTGTTATGAAAAAAAGATACCTACAGGCATGTGAACTAGGCGGATCGATCTACGGCAGAAAAGGCTCGGCCGAGAAGAAACGTTCAACCGGTCGCAGAAGCGGAAAGAAAGAGGACATGATGTCCAGCTATAACAAGTTCTATAAAAGCCAGGTCGCCGCCATGTACAAGGTCCTGCACCGTGACAGATAATCGAAAGGATCCTCTTTGCATCTTCCGGTTCTGGTAAGGGAAGTAATAGGGAATCTTTCCCCTGAACCCGGGGATGTGATCTTTGACGGCACATTGGGAGGGGGTGGGCACGCCAGGGAGATAATCAAGAGAATCGCTCCCGGAGGAAGGCTTATCGGTGTCGACAGGGATCCCGAGGCCGTTGACAGGATAATACAGATCTTCGGAGATCGGGGCATATTCGTAAACGATGATTTCCGTAACGTCGATCGCATATTGACAGAGGTAGGGGTCGAAAAGATCGATGGGGCGGTATTCGATCTTGGATTATCCTCATATCAGATCGACGACCAACGGAGGGGATTCAGTTTTTTGAAGGACGGTCCGCTGGATATGAGATTCGATAAAAGACAGTCTTTATCCGCGGAAAAGGTAGTTAATGAGTTCGGGAAGGAAGAACTCGCCGAAATAATAAGTAAATACGGAGAAGAGAGACATGCCAGAATTGTGGCCAGAGCTATTTGCTCGGAAAGAAGAAAAAAGCGCATCAGTACCACCGGCGATCTTGTTGATGTTATTCGGCGGGCGGTAGGGCGTAAATATACAAGACAGCGGATACATCCCGCTGCCAGGACGTTCCAGGCGATCAGGATCTTTGTCAACGAAGAACTTGTTTCGGTTGAGGAAGGCGTGGGCAAGACGCTGACTTTTCTTAGTCCCGGAGCGAGGATCTGTGTAATATCGTTCCATTCGCTCGAGGACAGGATAGTGAAGAATATTTTCAGGGACTCGGCACGGGCCGGAGAGCTCCGGCGGGTCAATAAGAAACCGATAAGACCGGGCAGAGAGGAAGTCGCCGCCAATCCCAGATCCAGAAGTGCCAAACTCAGGGTTGCGGAAAAAATATCATGAAATTGCATAAGATAATATTTACAGGTATATTCATCACGCTTCTTGCGATAGGCTATGTGCACCAGAAGGTGGAGATAGTCAAGACTGGATATTCCATACAGAGGAACAGGGATCATCTTTCCTGTCTGATTGACCAGAATTCCCAGTTAATGTATAATCTATCAAAACTGGAGTCCCCTAAGAACCTTTTGACATCAATGAACGGGGAGGAGATAGAATTCGCGCGCGAAACCATAAGGCAGACCAACAGCTACCGGATCGCACAGGTTGAAACGGACGGTAATTACGACAGTCAGGGATTTATCGGAAGATTCCTGGATATATTTACCGTGAACGCTGAAGCGGAACCCCGTCAGTGATGCAATCTAGAACCCCTATGAGGAAAGATGTTCAGGTCGCGCCAATATTTGGTATTTTTCATTTTTACAGCAATTCTTTTCGCCCTGCTTTTCAGGTTATTCTACCTGCAAGTACTTAATTTCGAAAAATTCACCGATCTTGCCTCCGGGCAGCATAACAAGGTTCTTAAGATAGAACCAAGACGCGGCGCTATTTTTGACAGATATATGGAGCCCTTGGCGATCAATCTTGAAGTCCCGAGCGTTTACGGTGATCCGCGTAATGTTGCGGATCCCGAAGATGTCGCGGATGCCCTCGTTGAGGTGTTGGGAGTTGACCGTGATATGGTGCTTGAAAGGCTCAACCGGGACAAGTCCTTTGTCTGGATAAAACGCAAGATCGATGCTGAAGAAGCTGAAAGCATAAAAAGCCAAGGCGTCAAAGGTGTCTTTTTCGTCACAGAAAGCGAAAGGCATTACGGTAATGACAGGATGGCTTGCCATGTGGTCGGTTTCGCCGGCATGGATAACACGGGTTTAGAAGGACTCGAATTGCTTTTCGATGACAAGCTGAAGGGTAAGCCCGGATGGCGTCACCTGGTCAGGGACGCCAAAAGAAGAACGGTTCTTTACAATGAGAAAGAGTCCATGCCCGCGCAGAACGGACATAATCTTGTTCTTACCATAGACAGCGTGGTGCAGTTCATTACCGAGGAAGAGCTTCGGAAAATGGCGAAGAAGCACAATGTTTCCGGTGCTTCAGCCATAGTCATGGAATCTTGTTCGGGTAAGATACTGGCGATGGCGAATTATCCCGATTTCGATCTTAATGAGTTCTCCCAGACACCGAAAAGCTACATGAAGAACCTATCCATTTCGAGCGTTTATGAGCCGGGTAGCGTTTTCAAGATCGTTACTGCAAGCGCTTCACTTGAAGAAGGCCTGGTGGATCTTGAGGATGTTATTTACTGCGAAAGGGGAGAATACGTAACTGGAGGAAGAGTTCTTCATGATTTTCATGAATACGGGGATCTCCCCTTCCGTGACGTTATCGCCAAATCCAGCAATATCGGTACGGTCAAGGTCGCCGAGCGGATGGGAAAGGAGGAATTATACCGATATATCAAACTGTTCGGGTTCGGTGAGAAGACGGGGATAGATCTACCCGGCGAGGTCGTTGGGATAAACAGGCCCCCTTCGGTATGGTCCGCCAGCGATATCACCACTATACCGATAGGCCAGGGTATAGCGGTAACGCCTCTCCAGATGGCCTGCGCCATGAACGTTATAGCAAGCGGCGGATATCTCTACAAGCCTTACGTAGTGGAAAGGATCACCACCTGGGAAGGTGAGACCTTCAAGGAATTCCTCCCCCAAGAGAAGAGAAGGGTCATAAGTGAAACTACCTGCGAGAAGATGAAGGATGCGCTGAGTCAGGTGGTTTCCAGCGGCACCGGAAGACGAGCCCGGTCAGAGTCGTTCGAAGCATGCGGTAAGACCGGCACAGCCCAGATGGTGAACCCCGAAGGAGGGTATTATGGTAATAAGTATAATGCCACTTTCGTCGGGTTCGCTCCCAAAGAGGATCCGCTGGTCACCATACTTGTGACGGCGAGCGACCCTCATCCTGTCTATTTCGGAGGAAGCGTGGCGGGTCCGGTTTTCAAGGAAATTGCTGAACGTTCCATACAGTATCTGACCCCACAGAAACTGAAGAACTACGATAAAACATCGGAGTGAAATGAACGAAAAACTGAAAGAACTTCTAAAGACCGGTACGCTAGGCGCGGAGAGCATCAAAACGGATTCCAATAAGGTCTCTCGGGGGGATGTTTTTGTCGCGATCAGGGGTACGGTGCATGACGGGCATGACCATATGAACGAAGCTCTGGCATCAGGCGCTTCATTCGTGGTATGTGAACATGATGTTGCGAACCTGCAGGATGAGATCGACCGGCGGAAGTTATTGTTCTGCAAGGATACCCGCGAGGAGCTGGGGGAGGTAGCCAGCCATATATATGGAGATCCTTCAGATACCCTTTCTGTATACGGTGTTACCGGCACCAACGGAAAGACCAGCACGGTTTTCCTTATAGACAGCATATTGAACAAGGCAGGACGGCCTTCGGGACTGGTCAGCACGGTATTCGCTAAGGTCCGGGATGATTCGGTAGAGCGAATGTCCCTGACAACGCCCGATATCATGTCCCTGAACCGTCTTCTTTCCGAGATGGTCTCATCCTGGAAACAGGCAGCTGCCGTTGAGATATCAAGCCATGCACTTGACCAGAAAAGGGTATGGGGCATTAAGCTTGACAGCGCGGTATTTACGAACATAACACCGGAACACCTGGATTATCACCGGGACATGGTCACCTATCTTGCGGACAAGTCCAAGATATTTGATAATCTCAAACCGGACGGCGTGGGCGTTTTGAACCAGGATGATCCAATGGTTATAGGTCTCAGGGATAAGATCGATCTGCCTCATCTGGTGACTTTCGGTATAAGGGAGAACGCGGATGTAAGGGCTGTTGATATAGAACTTTCCGCCGAAGGCGTATCTTTCGGTCTGGTGACCAGAGATATCGGTCAGACGCATGTTAAATCATCATTTATAGGCACCCATAATGTGTATAATATGCTTGCGGCCGCAGCCGCGCTCGTAAAGAGCGGTCTTAGCGCTGAGGATATAAGGGATGGCCTTGAATGCGCGCGACCTGTCCCGGGACGTCTTGAAACGGTCGATTCAAGTGCTCCTTTCAGAATCTTCGTCGATTACGCGCATACCCCCAACGCCCTGCAAAGTGTGCTGGAATGCCTGCGCCCTCTTGCCAGATCACGGCTTATCTGCGTTTTTGGGTGCGGAGGTGACCGTGACAGGACAAAACGACCGGTAATGGGCAGAACAGCCACTCGTATCGCGGACATGGTCATAATAACCAGTGATAATCCCAGGTCGGAAGATCCTATGTCAATAATCAGGGAAATAGAAAAGGGTGTGCTTAATAAAACCAACTATAGTATAATAAAACAAAGGCAGGATGCTATCAGAGAGGCCATTAGGGCGGCTAAAGACGGCGATATAGTTGTTATAGCGGGTAAAGGGCATGAGGACTGCCAGATAATAGGTGACCAGGTAAGGCATTTCGATGATGTGGAGGTCGCCCGCCATGTCCTGAAGGAATCTGGTTATTGATATCATTCCATATAGTTTGACATGATGAACATTACTGTAAAAGAAGCAGCTCAGGTGGCGGACGCTGATCTCGTCTCGAGCAAGGAGAACGAGCGGATCAAGGGTTTTTCTATCGATTCGCGGACCATCCTGCCCGGGGAGATCTTTATCGCGGTCAAGGGTGAGAATTTTGACGGACATGATTTCATTAAGGAAGCCTTGAATAAAGGTGCATCCGGCGTAATAGCCGAGCATGCCGAAAAGTACGATGTTCTTCCCATGGTGTCCCATCTCTTACTGGTTGAGGATACTCTTCAGGCCATGGGAAGTATTGCGGCCCTGTTAAGGAGCCGCGCGAATATACCGGTTGTTTGCGTGACCGGCACTAACGGTAAAACGACGGTCAAGGAACTGCTTGCGCGACTTCTTTCAGCCAACTTCAAAGTCCTTAAGAGTCACAGCTCATATAATAACATAGTGGGATTAAGCCTTACACTTTTTGGAGTCGATGAGTCGCATGAAGTTGCTGTACTTGAACTCGGCACGAACCATCCGGGTGAAATACCTGTTCTTTCCCGTATAGCCGCACCGCATATCGCAGTGATAACGAATATAGGCGACGGTCACTTGGAACATTTCGTGGACAGGGAGGGTGTTTTCATAGAAAAAATGAGCATTCTTGATCATCTTTCCCGGACTGGCATGGCTTTTCTCAACAGGGATGATCCATTCCTGGCAAGGGTATCCGAACGGGATATTGCGAGGAAATTCTACGGCATGACCGAGGGTGCGGATTTTCTTATATCGGATCTTTCCAAAACAGAAGAGGGATACCGGTTCCGCCTTAACGGAGAGGCATATTTTCTGCCAATGGAAGGGGGGCACAATGTCTACAACGCCGCCGCGGCCATATCTGTCGCCGGCTATTTTGGGATATCGCATGAAGTGATCCGTGAATCTCTTAAAGACTTCTCGCCGCCAGGCATGAGGCTGGAAAGAGTTTTCGCTTCAGGCACCATGTTTATAAATGACTCCTACAACGCGAACCCGGATTCTTTCGAATGCGCCCTTAAGGTCCTAAAACAGAGCACAACAAAGCGGAAGAAGGGTATCGTGGCGGGTCAGATGGGAGAGTTGGGCGAAAAATCCGCCGAATTCCATCTCATGATAGGAAAAAGTATAGGGCAGAAGGGTTTTGATTTTCTTATAACCCTGGGTGATGGTGCGGCGTTGATCGCCGAAGGAGCTATAGAAGAGGGAATGCCCACTGAGAATATCCTGCGTGCCCAGACCCACGAGGAGGCGGCTGAGCTGTTAAAACAACTGGTCGATGGGGATACTCTGGTTCTTTTGAAAGGATCTCGTAAAGCGAAAATGGAGGAAATACTCAAGTGTTTTACCATCTGTTGTACCCGTTAAGGGATTTCTGGTTCGGGTTCAATGTTTTCAGATATATTACTTTCAGGGCGAGCATGGCCGCCGTGACGGCGTTTCTTCTTTGCCTGATATTCGGCCCGGTTATAATAAACTGGCTGAAAGGCCTGAAGGCAGGCCAGTACGTCAGGAAAGAGCACGTAGACGGATTGTATGAACTGCATAAGCACAAAGAAGGCACCCCCACCATGGGCGGATTGCTTATCCTCGTATCTGTTCTGGCAGCGACACTCTTGTGGGGGCGGCTGGACAATGATTACGTTTTTCTCGCGCTGGGAGGGATGACCTGGCTGGGAATAATCGGTTTTATCGACGACATGATAAAGATAAAACAGAAGAATCCCCGTGGTATACAGGCCGCGATGAAACTTGTGGCACAGGTGACACTCGCTCTTATAGTTGGCATATTCGTTATAACCAATAAATCCATCGGGACGGGTCTTTACCTGCCTTTTATCAAGAATGCGGTAGCCAATCTGGGCATGTTCTACATACTTTTCGTACTGCTCGTTATAGTGGGTGCGAGCAATGCGGTGAATCTGACCGATGGTATAGACGGTCTTGCTATTGGATGTGTCGCCTTCATAGCCTTAACCTATTCTTTGATGAGTTATATCACCGGACATGCCGGACTAAGCAAATATCTGCAGGTTTTCTATCTTCCCGGGTCCGGAGAGCTTACCGTTTTCTGTGCGGCCTTAATGGGGGCCGCACTCGGTTTTCTCTGGTTCAACAGTCATCCGGCCAGTATTTTCATGGGGGATACCGGGTCGCTTTCACTTGGAGGAGCTATCGCTATAGTCAGCGTACTGATAAAAAAAGAGGTTTTACTTGTATTTACAGGAGGCATCCTGGTGATAGAGGCGCTTTCGGTGATATTACAGGTGATCTCTTTCAAGGTGAAGAAAAAGAGACTTTTCCTCATGTCCCCGATACACCACCATTTTCAGATCAAAGGTATGCATGAATCGAAAATAACGGTGCGTTTCTGGATAATAGCTGCAATACTTGCTCTATTGAGCATGACTACATTAAAGGTACGATAACTGAGTTATGATAGATTTACGCGGAAAAAAGGTTCTTGTGGTCGGTCTGGGTTCCAGCGGCCGTTCGTCGGCGGAACTTCTCCAATCAAAAGGTGCACTGGTCAAAATAACCGAAGGAAGCGACAGTGACCCTATAAGAAAGAACCTGGAGCGGGTTAAGGATTTAGCTGCCGGCTGGGAGATAGGCGGGCATACCGAGAAATTCTGCCTGGATACAGATCTGGTGGTTACAAGTCCCGGGGTTGATCCGCAGGCCCTGCCGCTTGATGCGGCCAAAGCTGGGAAAATACCGGTCATCGGGGAGCTTGAACTCGGATATCTTTTCACGAGGGCTCCCATAATCGCGGTTACCGGAACTAACGGCAAAAGTACAACGACAAAGCTCATCGGCAGGATCCTTTCAATGTCGGGAAGAGACGCGGTCGTCTGCGGGAACATAGGCAACCCCCTGACCGGGGAGGTGGAAAACCTCCGGGAAGATAGCATAGCGGTAGTGGAAGTAAGCTCTTTTCAGCTTGAAACAGTGAAAAGGTTCAGACCGTTTATCGCTGTTCTGTTGAATATTTCAGAAGACCATTACGACCGGCATGGCGATCTTGCCAGATATACCGATGAAAAGTTCAGGATATTCGCAAATCAGCTTTCAGATGACTGGGCGGTTCTGCACTCCTCTTTTCGCAAGGAGGAGAGGACCGGCGCGATAAGCAGCAGAAAGCTCTTTTTCGGGAAGGAAGGACCGGATATGGTCATAGGCGACGGTACTCTGGTTACTCCTGAGGGTGTTCTTCTTAAAGAGTCTGACATGGCCCTGAAAGGGGTCCATAATCTCGAGAATGTCGCTTCAGCTGCTATCGCAGCAAGAATAATGGGGGTCGATGACGGCTGCATCAAAGAGGCTGTCAGAGGATTCAGCGGACTTGACCATAGGTTCCAGACAGTAAGCCAGATTGACGGGGTGAGGTATATCGATGACTCCAAAGCGACCAATATCGATGCCACGCAGAGAGCCCTGGAATCCGTTGAGGGGAAAGTGATCCTTATAGCGGGGGGAAGGGACAAGGGAGGGGACTATAGATCCATTTTGAGGCCAGTGCGTGAAAAGGTCAAGAGGATCGTGGCCATAGGAGAAGCCGCAGATAAGATCAACGAGGCTTTTTCATCTTATATTCCTGTTGACAGTGCCAAAGACATGTCCGAAGCGATAAGAGTTTCTGCCGAATGTGCCGCGGCGGGGGATACCGTGCTGTTATCACCCATGTGCTCAAGTTTCGACATGTTCACCGATTATAAACACAGGGGCGTTGTTTTTCAGCGTGAAGTGCGGAGGATGACCGAAGAAAAATGAACAGGGACGCGAGAATAGTTTTACTGGCTCTATGCGTGCTGCTTATGCTGGGCATGGTCATGATATATTCTTCCAGTGCAGTTTATGCTCACGGGGAATTCGGTGACAGCCTGTATTTTGTTAAAAGACACATGCTGTATCTTGTGATGGGGCTGGTACTGGCGGCAATTCTGATGATGATGCCCGTGGGCCTGATCCGGGATTCGGCAAGAGTGGTTCTTTTCGCCTCGCTGATCCTTCTTGTTGCGGTGCTTGTACCCGGGATAGGCAGGGAGATAGGTGGTGCCCGCAGATGGATGAGGTTCTTCGGGATGGGGATACAGCCTTCAGAGCTGGCTAAGTTCGCGCTTATACTGTATCTTGCGGATTTCACTACACGCAGGCGGTATATAATACAGGACCTCAGATATGGTTTCCTGCCTCCGCTTTTCGTTATCGGTCTTGTGGGAGGACTGGTTCTTGTCGAACCGGATATGGGCACGGCTGTTGCCATGCTGTTCATAGGGCTAGTGATGCTGTTCGTCTCCGGGGCCAGGATGAAGCATCTCATATCCATTTCGCTGGCCGCTCTGCCTGTTCTGTTTTACGCGGTCGTCTGCAAGCCTTACAGGCTCAGGAGAGTGCTGGCATTCTGTAATCCCTGGAAAGATGCACAGGGGGCGGGTTTTCAGCTTATACAGTCCTTTATAGCACTTGGATCGGGAGGGATTTTGGGGGTAGGACTTGGCAACTCCAAACAGAAACTGTTCTATTTGCCGGAATCACATACTGATTTTATTTTTTCGATAATCGGTGAAGAACTGGGTTTTCTGGGGACGGCGTCGGTTCTTTTGCTTTTCGCGGCGATGATATGGTTCATGTTAAGGCTCGCTCTTAAGATAAAAGAACAATTCGCTTCGCGCGTTGTTTTGGGGGTGACGGTCATGATAGCTTTTGAGGTTATCGTCAATATCGGTGTTTCCACCGGTGTGTTTCCGACCAAGGGACTTCCCCTGCCTTTTATAAGTTACGGAGGAAGTTCCTTGGTATGCCATCTGGCGGCTATGGGCGTGGTTTTTAATATGGCGAGGAGGGTGGAGGAGTGAAGGTGATACTCGCGGCGGGAGGTTCCGGAGGTCATATATTCCCTTCAGTGGCCCTGGCCCATGAACTTGAAAAAAAAGGCCTTCGGGATATCTTTTTCGTATCGAGCAAGAGACGTCTTGACAGGAACATTTTGAAAGATGTCGGGCACGAATGTTTTTTTCTTTCGGTCAATCCCATGCCTCTCAGGTTCCGGCCGCTGCGCGTGATCGGGTTCATCCTCAAGATAATCACTGATACATTCGCCTCGCTCTATATCCTCGCCAGAGTAAAGCCCGATGTCGTGGTGGGTTTTGGCGGATATTCTTCAGGTACTATAGTGGCACTTGCCAAAATGTTCAGGATCCCGGTTCTGATACACGAACAGAACCTTCTGCCCGGCAGGGCGAACAGGATATTGTCACGTTTTGCCGACAGGATAGCGACAAGCTTCCCCGGGTCGGGGAAATATTTTCAGACTGCCGGGAAAAATGTGGTATATTCCGGGAACCCGCTCAGAGTTGATATGCTCTCCAATGACAGGAGGCGGTCCGCTGAACGGTTGGGGCTGGACCCTGATAAATTCACTGTACTTGTCATGGGAGGAAGCCAGGGATCGACATTCCTGAACAGGACCGCGTCCGAGGCGGCAAAGCTCATAAGCGATCAGAAAGGAGGCAGTATCCAGTTCGTACACCTTACTGGAAGAAACGACATAGAGCAGGTCAGGGAGTATTACAGGCTCAATGCTATAAGCGCGAAGGCCTTTTCGTTCCTTGATCAGGTGGATGATGCCTATGCCGTAAGTGATCTGGCGATAAGCAGGTCCGGGGCGGCGGCCGTTTTTGAGCTGGCATTGTACGGAAAACCCATGATACTCATACCGTATCCTAACCCCAAGAACAACCAGAGGTACAACGCAAAGTATTTTCAAGAAGCGGGAGCAGCGCTCTACAGGGAAGAAAAAGCCCTTACTTCCCGCGGACTTGCCGAAGATGTTGTTGGCCTTGTGGAGGACGAGCGAAAGCGCTCGTCCATCTCACGGGCAGCGAAGAGTCTCAGCGTTCCGGATGCGGGTAGAAAGCTGGCCGAAGAAGTGATAAAATTAGCTAATGAAAATGAATAAAGTGCATTTCATAGGGATAGGCGGGATAGGCATGAGTGCCTTGGCTCATATTCTGCTAAGCCGGGGGATAAAGGTTTCGGGTTCAGACCTCAGGCCAAACTCCATAACCGAACGTCTCGGGCAGAAGAGCGCCACTATATACAAGGGGCATTCTGTCGATAACCTTTCGCAAGACATTGATCTGGTTGTCGTTTCCACATGCATAAAGCCGGGCAATCCGGAATTGGTAAAAGCCCGCCAGATGAACCTTAAGGTTATTTCCAGAGGCGCGCTTCTCAAAAGACTTATGGAGGAAGCGTCACTATCCGTCGCGGTCACCGGAACACACGGTAAGACTACCACCAGCGGTCTTATAGCTCACGTTGCCCATGGTTGCGGCCTGGAACCGACCTCTGTCATCGGCGGCGAGCTTGAAAGTATCGGCGGCAACGCGAAGAACGGCAAGGGCGAGCTTTTTATCGCTGAGCTTGATGAAAGCGACGGTTTTTTCAGGAATGTATCATGCACTCACGGAGTCATCACCAATATCGAAAAAGAGCATATGGAGCATTACGGGTCCATGCAGAATCTGCTGGGCGCTTTCAGAGAGTTTATAGGACGAATAGACCGGAATGGGACATTCTTTTACAACGGTGAAGACTATCATTTGCTCGATATGGCTCTCCGGTCGGGGGTAAAAAAGGTTGATTTCGGTATAGGAGCCGCTCACAAGGTATCCTGCAGGAACTACATCTGTGCGAAGAACATAGAGTTCGATCTTTATCTGGATGGCAGAAAAAGTGTCAGGATAAAGAGTCCGCTTATCGGGCGGCATAACTTGATGAACATGCTCGCAGCCATATCGGTCTGTCTGGAGCTCGGTATAACGCCCGAGGATATTGCCGGATCAGTGGAATCCTTTCGCGGAGTAGGAAGGAGGTTCGATCGGATCGGCAAAGTGGGAAATATAGAGATCATCGAGGATTACGCGCATCACCCTACAGAGCTTTCTGCCGTGATACGGGCGGCGAAAGATTACGGTACAGGCAGGGTCGTTTCCATCTTTCAGCCACACAGGCATTCCAGGACTCGGGACCTTGCGGATGAGTTCATCAAGTGTTTTGCCGATTCGGATATTTTGATATTGACAGACGTGTATTCAGCGGATGAGGATCCTATCGAGGGTTCTGATATACATGACGTATATGGGAAGATAGACCGCAGCTGTTTCGAGATACTGGAGTTCGTCGAAATGAACGATATACCAGAGTACGTTTCGGGTATAGTTAAGGAAAAGGATGTAGTCCTTGTCCTCGGGGCAGGAGATATAAGGAACATATCGGGCAGGCTTCTTGATCAGATAAGAAAAAGAGAAGAATACAATGGGTCAACTGATGCAGGATAGATTTCAGAAGGTGTGGGATAATTTCGCCAGCAGGGTAACTTACGAGGAACCTCTCAGCGAGCATAGCAGGATAAGAATAGGCGGAAAAGTTTTTGCCTGGGTAAAGGTCTCTGACACCGCGGAGCTTGTTAAGCTTCAGAGGATGATAAAAAGCATGGGGATGCGTTATATCGTAGCCGGCAACTGCAGCAACATACTTTTTCCTGACGGGACGCTTGAAGCGTTCATGCTTGAATTGGCCGGGGAGCCTTTCCGGGGGATAGAACTCAAAGGAAGGGAAGTGTATGTCGGAGCCGGGGTCTTGTTAGCGGACCTTATATCATACTGTTGTGACCGGGGTCTTTCCGGTCTGGAAGGGCTTGTGGGCATACCGGCAACGGTAGGAGGAGCTCTGGCGAATAATGCTTCCTATAAGACAACGATCAGTGACCGTCTTTTGAGAGTAAAGGTTCTGGACAGGGGGCTTAACGAGTTCTTCATCGGCAGGGAGGATATCAAGTTCAGTTACCGGTATTCGTCCCTGCAGGAGACAGGCACCATAACTGGGGCGGTTTTCTCCATGGATAAATCAGGTCCCGAAGAGTTGAAAGAAAGATGTAAGGATCTTTTTCGCGAGAAAATGCAACAGCAACCGCTTGAGAGGAACACTCTGGGATGTGTTTTCAAGAACCCTTCGGCAAGCAGGTATACCAGCGGCCAGATGATAGAGGAGGCCGGCATGAAAGGTAAAAGGGCCGGCGGTGCGGTCATCTCCGAGAAACACGCTAATTTCATCGAGAATACCGGGGGGGCTAGAGCTTCGGATGTCCGCCATCTCATCGATCGGGTAAGAACGGTTGTGCGGGAAAGGTTCGAAGTGGACCTGGAGACTGAGATCGAGATCATAACGTAACTTGCAGCATGACGACATATATTGAAATATTGAACAGGTATAAAGTAGGAGTTCTTGCGGGGGGACCGTCCAACGAGAGACGCGTAAGCTTAAGAAGTGGTGAGGCGGTCAGCAAGGCACTTGTAAGTGCCGGCATCGACAGAGTAATACTGCTGGACGTGACAGAGGAGGATTTTGACGATATCATCCATGAATCCGGCATAGATATTGCCTTTATAGCCCTTCACGGCAGGTTCGGTGAAGATGGCACAGTGCAGAGAGCCCTGGAAAAGATGGAGATACCCTATACTGGTTCCCGTCCGGAATCCTCCGCGCTTGCTCTGGATAAGCTTTCCTCCAGAGCGCATTTCATCGATAACGGGCTTGATGCTCCGGACTACATGGTTGTCCGACGGGGGCAAGATATCAGTGAACTTGATATCTGGTTGCCTTGTGTGGTTAAGCCCAGATTCGAAGGTTCGAGCATCGGTCTTTCCATTGTAAAAAGCGAGGCGGAGCTTATAGCAGCGGTCGACAAAGCCTTCGCTTTCGGTGAGGAGGTTATAATTGAGAAGTTCATCCACGGCAGGGAGATCACCGTGGGTATCCTTGCGGAGAAGCCCCTGCCGGTCGTCGAGATAGAGGCAAGAGGCGGGGTGTATGATTTTGAGGCGAAATACGAGGCCGAAACGACCAAATACATAGTGCCAGCCGAACTTAGTAAGAAGGAATATCTGCTGGCACAGGATACCGCTTTGAAGGCGCACAGGGCTATCGGCTGCCGGGGTTTTTCAAGGGTTGATATGCGTCTTTCGGCCGAAGAGAGGATGTACGTGCTCGAGGTAAATACTATTCCGGGTCTTACCCAGAGGAGTCTTTTTCCCATGGCCGCGGAAGCTGCCGGGGTGGACTTTCCGCTTTTATGTGTTATCATGCTTTACGGAGCTCTTAATGAGAACATGGAAATATGGTGATCGAAAATAAGGAGAATTCTCGTGGCAAGAAAAAAAAGAACAAGAAAGCCTAAGAAGAGATCCCGCAGGTCCAAAGGATCCTCGGCAGGAGGTTTTCCCTCAAGGTTGTTTGTGACGGCCCTTGTCGCCGCAGTGCTTATGGGCGGGGCGGTATATGGAGTTTGGTATTTCTTTCTCAATAGCGAGTTCTTTGCGGTCAGGGATATCATTGTGAACAAGGACCAGGATTACTCATTTCACGCGGGGGAGCGGTATCTTTTGAACAGGTACAAGGGAAGGAATATCTTTACCGTAAACGCAAGGCAGGTCCAGACGCTCGTAAAAAGCGATTATCCGCAGTTCAAAAAGGTCGAGATAAGAAGAAGGTTCCCGGATGTCCTTGAAGTTGATATCGTATCAAGGGAGCCGATGGCAATAATCGAGTCCGGAGGGGGCATAGTCATAGATTCAGAGGGCGTTGTTCTCAATGTGGGAGAGGTCAGGAAGGGGCTTGTGAAAGTGCGTGGTATAAGCTTTTTCCTCAATATGCCCGAGCGGGGGGAGAAGATAACCAGCGGTGCTCTGGACAGGGCACTGCTTTTACTTGAGATATTGCGGAAAAAGATGGGCTCGGAAAAAGCCAATATTGAATACATTGATATCTCCGACAGGAATAATCTTGTCCTGGGAATTTACGGTGCCAAGGTCAAAATGGGCTCGGAAGATTTTTTCAAAAAGACCCAGCAGCTCAGGGATATAATCAACGACCCTAATATTAACATGGATGATATACGCTATATAGATCTGAGATTCGATGATGCGGTGATCGCTCCGAAATAGCGAGGCTAATGAATGAACAAATATTTTGCTGCTCTAAGCGTCAACGGGAATGAACTTTCCACGGTAGCCGCCAGGTGGAACAAAAACGGCGATTATATCCTGGAAGGGTTTTGCCGCACACCGTCGAAGGGTTTCGCTAAAGGCATGGTCGTTGACCAGTCGCTTGCGACCAACACCGTATCGGCGGCGCTTAACAAGATCAGGGAGAAGACAGGCAAAAAGATACGTGATGTTTATCTGGGTGTCAGTTCCACATCGGTGGATCTTGTCAGTTCCACGGGGATTGTGCTTCTTTCAAAGTATGGTAGGGAAATAACCGGGAATGACCTGACAAAATGCGTGAAAATAGCGTCCACGATAAGGACACCGCTCGACAAGGAACCCCTGCACAGGATAGTTAGGGGCTTTTCGATTGACGGCGATGGGCATATAGCCGATCCGCTGAATCTTGAAGGTGTTAAGCTTTCAGCGGACGTTAACATCGTTACGATAAATTCTTCGGTACTTCGCAACATGTCAAAATGTGTAATGCAGGCGGGTTTCTTGTCCGTGGGGTTCGTTTTCTCGGGGCTGGCTTCATCTTACAGAGTGCTTAACGAAGATGACCTCAAAACAGATGCTGCCGTTTTTGACATATCGAGCGATCTTACCGAACTCATGGTTTTTTCAAAGGGCCGTATGATCGGCTGCAAGGTGCTTTCCGCCGGATCAGGATCGGTTCTGACCGAAAACGGAAAAATAGATACCGAAGCTTTGGACAGGTTGCCTGAACGCGTAATCGCTCTTCAGGGGTGGAGTAAGGTCGAAAGGATCGTTATTACCGGAGAAGGCGTGCTGAATCCGGATCTGATAGAGGCTGTTGATGAACTTTTCACTCAGCCTGTCAAAGCTGCCAGCTGTATAGCTAAACCGTTCGAAGACCTTCCGCCGGACAGGGCAGGATATACCGGCAGCCTGGGGATACTGGATCATCTGCAGCAGGAGAAAAAGGCGGAAAGAATGGGCTGTAACATCCTGCAAAGGGGTTATTACAGGATATTAAGTTTCATCGACAGGTATTTCTAAAACAACTTTCTTTTTTGCCTAAGTTCTTTAATCAGAACAAAGTACGGGTGTTAGAAAAACAACATTTAGCTAACTATATCTTGTTCTAACAACTGAAAAATGCTATAATATTTATATTATAAGAGGGTAGGGCCAGATCGTATTGGTCCGAGATAATCCCTGAATATCTTTGTCCGAAAGATATAGCAAAAAGCTTGGCGCGTTTTTAGAAAGCCAGATCCCCGGCTAGACGGGTGATCTGGCTTTTCTTTACAAAAATGATATTTGGCTATATGTTCTGGATTATCTGTTCTTTTTACCGCCTTTGAAAACGCATTGCCCCTGACTAATATGTTCATATACAATTATTGACATCATGCGTAAATTATGATACTTTTAACCATTACTATAATTAATTGGACAGGCTAATTATGCAAAAGTTCACTGTAGGTATCATAGGATGCGGTAATATGGGCAGTGCCATCGCCAGGGGAATGGTCGAAGGTGATGATCTGACCCCGGATTCTATCTCATTATATGATAAGGACATAGAAAAAGCCGAAAAGCTCGCCAAGGCGATCGGCGCCTCGGTACGGGAAACTCAATCACTCGTAACAGGGTCGGATGTTGTCATTCTATCGATAAAACCGCAGGATGCTGATGAGCTTCTCACGCAGATAGCCGGCTACCTGAACGGCCAGCTGATATTGTCCGTAATGGCGGGGGTGACCATTAAGTCCATAACCGAGAAGCTCGGCAGGGAGGTTCCCGTGGCCAGGGCCATGCCTAACATGGCGGCGTTCGTTTCACAGAGTACGACCTCGGTCGCGTTCAATGAACTTGTGACCAATGCTCCGCAGATCAAAAGTATTTTTACCGGTATAGGAGATGTCGTTGAGATAGAGGAGACCCTTATGGACGCGGTGACCGCGCTCTCGGGCAGCGGACCGGCATATTTGTTTTATCTGGCTGGAGCCATGATAGAGGCCGCAGTGGAGATGGGGATCGATGGTGCGGCGGCAGAGAAGATGGTGGGCCAGACCCTCTTCGGAGCTTCTTCTCTTTTACGCACCTGCCAACAGTCGCCTCAAGAGCTTACCGAAAAAGTCGCTTCCAAGGGAGGCACTACTGAAGCGGCGCTCAAGGTTTTTGAGGCAAAACACCTGAAAAGCATAATAAAGACCGCTATCAAGCGAGCAAAAAAGCGGTCTGAGGAACTTTCAAAGGGGTAGAGATGTTCGTTTTATCAGAGATTATCAGAAGCCTGGCTTTGCTTATATCTTTGCTGTTTAACGTTGTATATTTCATCCTGATAATAAGGATCATTCTTTCGTGGGTTAATCCTGATCCCTACAACGAGATCGTTCAGATAATATACAGGATCAGCGAGCCCATACTTGCGCCTTTCCGGAGGTTGCCGCTTCAAATGGGGGCCATAGATTTTTCGCCCATACTGGCGTTCATAGTCCTCAGCGTGCTGAGGAACTTTATAGTGAACCTACTTTACAGCATAGCATACAGAATGGGGTGATCGCTTGCGGCTCGAGGTAAAGGTTTTTCCGAAGTCACAAAGGGAAGAACTTGTTGAAAAGGACGGAATGCTCAAAGCTTATGTAAAGGCCGCTCCGGACAAGGGTAAGGCCAATAAAGCTCTGGTGAACCTTGTAGCTAGGGAGTACAAGGTCAAAAAAAGTGATGTTACCATAGTTGCGGGGCAGACCAGCCGTAAAAAAATACTGGAGGTATCGGGATCATGAATAGGATCGGGATAATCGGTGGCAGTTCCCTCTATCAGATCGAAGGTCTTGACGTTAAAGAAAGGAAGACCCTCTCCACCCCTTTCGGGGAGCCATCCGATGAGTTCGTTGTAGGAAACTTGGCCGGCCGTGAGGTTGTGTTCCTGCCGAGGCACCAGAGGACCCACAGCCTTTTGCCCACCGAGATCAATTACAGGGCTAACATTTTCGCCATGAAGATGCTGGGTGTGGACAGGATAATATCCGTTTCAGCTGTGGGCAGCCTACAGGAAGAGGTCAAGCCTCTGGACATACTTCTGGTCGACCAGTTCATAGACAGGACCAACCAGGGAAGGTCCACTACTTTCTTTGGTGATGGGATAGTGGCTCATGTTGCTTTCGCTCAGCCTGTCTGCATGGAGCTCAAGGACCTGATCTATGAAGCCAACAAGTCCCTTGATGTCAAGATACATGACGGGGGCACCTACATAAACATGGAAGGGCCGGCTTTTTCCACCAAGGCCGAGTCGTATCTGTATAAAAGCTGGGGAGCCGATGTCATAGGCATGACCAACATTCAGGAAGCCAGGCTGGCGAGGGAAGCGGGCATATGCTATTCGACCATAGCGATGGTCACCGACTATGACTGTTGGCACCTGAGCCCGGAGGTAGAGACCGTATCGGTGGACGTGATACTCGAGAACCTGAGCAAGAACGCTGCTAATTCCAAGAAGATGCTGCTTGAGACCATCAAAAAGATGCCGGTGGAGAGAACATGCACCTGCGGGGAGGCTTTGCGCAAAGCTATAGTTACTGCAAGGGACGCCGTGCCGGCCGGCACCCTGGAAAAACTCAAACCCATACTTGAAGGTTTTATATAAAGATGAGCAAGGAAAAGACCAAGAATTACAAGGAAACGCTGAATCTTCCCAAGACCTCCTTTCCGATGAAGGCGAGTCTGCCCACGAGGGAACCGGAGATCCTGAAAAAATGGCAGGAATCGGCGATATACAGCAGGATATTGGATAGCCGCAGTGATGCGGCCAGGTCATTCATCCTTCATGACGGTCCTCCCTATGCCAACGGGCACATACACATGGGCCATGTTCTTAACAAGATGCTCAAGGACATATGCGTTAAGTATTACACCATGCAGGGCTTCAGGGCCCCGTATATCCCGGGGTGGGATTGTCACGGTCTGCCTGTTGAACACCAGCTTTTCAAGGAACTGAACATCTCGAAGCATGATATCGATCAGGTTAAATTCCGCAAGAAAGCTTATAAGTATGCTATGAAGTTCGTTTCCATTCAGTCCAAGGAGTTTGAAAGGCTAGGTGTTTTCGGTGACTGGCAGAACCCGTATCTTACCCTGACGAAGGACTACGAAGCCGACATATTGGCCAGTCTGGCCGAACTCTACCGAAAAGGTTACATCTACAAGGACCTTAAACCAGTTAACTGGTGCAAGGAATGTGAAACAGCCCTGGCTGAAGCTGAGGTCGAATACGAAGAGAAGACCTCACCTTCGATATACGTTAAGTTCAAGGCGGCTGAAGAGATCGCCGGCAGACCGGTTTACTTTGTCATATGGACAACCACGCCCTGGACACTGCTGGCGAACGTGGCAGTGGCCTTGCACCCCGATTTCACCTATGCTTTCGTGCAAGTTGCAGGGCAGGTATGGGTCATGGACGAGGACAGGGCCGAACACCTGATGAAAAAGGCCGGCGTGGGATCATACAGGATAATTGACAGGCAAAAGGGCCGTGAGGTCATCCAGAACTTCGAGCCTCTTGAGCATCCTTTCATGGAGAGGGAGTCCGTTCTGGTTCCTGCCGATTATGTCACCAAGGAGGATGGTACAGGATGCGTCCATACCGCTCCCGGTCACGGGCAGGAGGACTATTTGACAGGTAAAAAGCATGGCCTTCCTGTTATCATGCCTGTTGACGACAGGGGCAGGTTCAGGGAAGAGGCCGGGGACTTTGCCGGAGAAGACGTAATAAAAGCCAATAAGGGTATAATCGAAAAGATGCGCCGTGAAGGCTCTCTTATCTACTCCGAAGAAGTGAGGCATTCTTATCCGCATTGTTGGAGATGTAAAAAACCGATAATATTCCGTGCTACCGAACAGTGGTTCATGAGCATAGACCATGACCGGCTGCGTGACAGGATGGCGAGAGCTATAAAGCAGAACGTGCATTGGATACCTCCTGCCGGCGAAGAACGCATCGGCGCGATGGTGAAGATGAGGCCTGACTGGTGCCTCTCCCGTCAGAGGTACTGGGGCGTGCCAATACCGGCGTTCAAATGCGAGAAGTGCGGAGAAGCTTTCACAAGTGCTGAAGTAATACAGAAAGTGTCCGATCTGACGCGGGAGGCCGGAGCTGACGTCTGGTTCGAAAAAAGCCTGGATGAGCTTTTGCCTGAAGACACAAAGTGCGGATGCGGCAGTGATAAGTTCAAAAAAGAGGATAATATCCTGGACGTGTGGTTCGACTCCGGCGTGAGTCACAAGGCCGTTATTGACGCGCGGGCGGAGCTCTCTTATCCTGCTGACCTTTATCTGGAAGGGTCTGACCAGCACAGAGGCTGGTTCCAGGCGGCTTTAATTACGGCTATGGCCACCAAAGGCGAACCGCCCTACAGGAAAGTGCTTACCCACGGGTTCGTTGTTGACGGGGAGGGTAAAAAGATGTCAAAATCGGTCGGCAATGTCATAAGCCCCGATGAAGTGATGAAAAAATACGGTGCGGATATACTACGTTTGTGGGTCGCCTCCAGCGACTACGTGGGGGATATCAAGCTTTCCGGTGAGATCCTCGAGAGGCTGGCTGACGGATACAGGAAAATAAGGAACACATTTCGATTTCTGCTAAGTAATCTTTATGACTTCGATCCGGAGACTGATCGAGTGCCGCTGGATAAGATGGAGGAGACCGACAGGTGGATGCTGTCCTCGCTTTACGGGCTTACCGAAAAAGTTACCCGCCATTACGATAACTGGGAATTCTACAGGGTGTACAGGGCCGTTTATGATTTCTGTGTATATGAGGTCAGCGCTTTTTATCTTGACGTAATGAAAGATCTGTTGTATATACTTTCACCGGATGATTCTGCTAGAAGGTCGGCCCAGACCGTAATGTACAGTCTACTGCATACCCTGGTGCGTATCGTCGCGCCCATACTGTCATTCACCGCCGAGGAGGTCTGGTCGCATTTACAGCTCAAGGGAAAGGCTGAGAGCGTTCATATGTCCTACTGGCCGGACATCGAAAAAGAGATGCCCGGATGGGAGGATAAACAGCTGGACGCCAAATGGGAGCAGAAACTCAGGATAAGGGACCACATCATGAAATCCCTTGAAGTGAAGCGCGAGCAGGGTCTTATAGGAAGCTCTTTAGAGGCAAAGGTTACGCTTTATTCCAAGGATGGTCGCGAGCAGAGTCTTTTAGAGGAGGAGCAGCACCTTCTTTCCGGTCTTTTCAAGGTTTCCCAGACTAGGGTTTCCGAAAAGGACGAAGAGGGCATGGAGGACGTTCCGGGGACGGACCTGAGAGTTAAAGTAGAAAGAGCATCGGGACAAAAGTGCCAGAGATGCTGGAATTACAGTGAAAACGTCGGGAAGAACAAAGAACACCCTGATCTGTGCCAAAGGTGTTATAATGTAATCTCGGAAAGGAGTGACAATGGCTAAGAAGAAAAGCAAGGGCAAAAAGACCAAGCCATTTACCAAGAAAGAGCTGGAATCGATAAGGAAACAACTAGTCAAAGAGAAAGCCAAAATACTGGAAGAGATAATCAGTCTACAGGGGGATTCTGTAAAGAAATCGCTTAAAGATGCTTCCGGGGACCTTTCCGGTTATTCTTTTCATATGGCGGATATGGCGACCGATCTTTATGACAGAGAGTTTTCTCTTGAGCTGGCCGAAGCTGAAAGGGACAGGCTTTATGAGTTGGACGATGCCATTAAGCGCATAGATGAAGGCGAATATGGCGAATGCAGTTCTTGCGGAGCCAAGATCTCGAAGCAGCGTCTTAAATTCATGCCCATGGCGGAACTTTGCATAACATGCCAGGAAGAAAAAGAAAAGAACGAAAAGTAGTATTGTTGCTATACGCTTTTGTTTTTCTTGTTCTAGTGCTTGATCAGGCATCTAAATATGTTGTCCTGGCGCTTCTTGAACGAGGAGAAAGCGTTCCGGTAGTCAGCGGCCTTTTCCATATTACCCTCATACATAATACAGGGGCCGCTTTCGGAATGATGAAGGCTCATCCCCGTATTTTTGTAGTGATATCGATCCTTGCGGTCCTGTTCATAAATTACATCCTTATTAAAAAGCTTTCCGGACTTAATCCAAGAGAAAGAATTGCTTTATGCCTTTTGCTCGGCGGGACACTCGGTAACCTTGCCGACAGGATCCGCTTGGGTTATGTGACAGACTTCCTGGATTTCCGGGTCTGGCCCGTTTTCAATCTGGCGGACAGCTTTATTACCGCGGGTGCTGTATTAATCGCCTGGTCGCTGCTGGCCGGGGTTAGGAGAAGTCTTGCATAGGGTATTATTCACGATAGGCCCCTTTACTTTGTATTCGTATGGATTTATGGTGGCTTTGGGTTTTCTCCTGTCAACCTTGCTTATACTCAGGAACTCCCGAAATTTCGGTATCTCCAGGGAGGATGTTCTGGATGCCGTTATCGCCGTACTCGCCGCAGGCATAATCGGGGGCAGGCTTCTTTTCGTGGGCATAAACTTCGAATATTTCTTACGTCATCCTGTAAGGATAATTTTTATACACGAAGGAGGTCTTGCCATACAGGGAGCTATAGTTGCGGCGGCCTTGACGGGCTTTTTCGTGGCAAAGCACAAGAGGCTCTCTTTCTGGAGGGGGGCAGACCTGATCTCACCGTATATAGCCTTAGCCCAGGCGCTTGGGCGCATCGGGTGTTTCCTTAACGGGTGCTGTTACGGACGCGTCGCGACCGAGGGATTCTGGGCGGTGACCTTTCCCGGTGAAGAGGTTTCCAGGTTGCCTGTCCAGATATATTCGAGCGCAGGCCTGCTCTTTATATTCATTTTACTTTTACTTTTGCGGAAAAAACGCCCCTTTGACGGCTATCTCTTCGCTCTTTACCTTTTACTGTATTCTTTCTTCAGGTTCTTTATGGACTTTTTGCGGGGCGATGAACTGGTCGGATGGGGGATGCTTACGCTGTCACAATTAATCAGTATCGGTATGTTCGCGGCCGGAGGCGCCATTTTGCTTTTTCTCTGGCGGTCTTCTAAAAGAACCGAAACAACAGATCCTAGTCATAATGAATGAACAGGCGAATTTCACGGTAAGTCCCGAGAACTCCGGGGGCAGGATCGATAAATATATAGCCGACCGCCTGGGGCGGGATTATTCACGAACTTATGTAAGATACCTGATGGATAATGGCTTTGTGCTGGTTAACGGCAAGAGCGTCAAACCCCGGTATACTCCCAAGGCGGGGGATAAGGTTTCGTTGACCCTGGCGCCTCTGCCCAAGGATGAAGCGATGGAGCCAGAGGATATCCCCCTTGATATAGTTCATGAGGACGAGGATATTATCGTGGTGAATAAACCCCCCGGTATGGTCGTACACCCGGCTGCGGGTAACTGGCATGGGACACTTGTCAACGCGCTTCTTTTTCATTGCGGCAAGCTGGCAGAGACGGACGACCAGTTGCGACCGGGGATAGTGCACAGGCTCGATAAAGATACTTCGGGAATAATCGTTGCCGTTAAGAACGACCGGGCCAAACGTTCCCTTACCAAACAATTCCAGAACAGGACCGTAAAGAAAAAGTACATAGCCCTTGTAAAGGGATACGTTGAGATGGATAATGGTCTTGTGGATGAGCCGATAGGCCGGCATCCCACTCACAGGCTGAAGATGGCCGCAGGCGTGGATAACGGCAAACCGGCCAGAACAGTATATCATGTTATCAAAAGGTACGGCTCTTTCACTCAGCTTGAGGTCAGACCCGAGACAGGAAGGATGCACCAGATACGGGTGCACATGAAACATATCGGATATCCCGTCCTGGGTGACCGCCTATACGGCAACGATCGCAGTTTCTGGAGACAGGCGCTGCACGCCGAGATGATAGCGTTTACTCATCCTGGCACAGGCGAACATGTAGAATACCATGCGCCGTTTCCTGATGACATCAAACTCTTCATCGAAAAAGAAGGGGAAGACGGATAAAATGGACTGGAAGATAAAAACCGCTGATAAAGGTTTGAACGGGCAGCTGTCCGTTCCGGCTGATAAGAGCATTTCGCACAGATCCGTTATGCTTGGTTCGATCTGCCGGGGTGAATGCGCGATAAGTAATTTCCTGTTCTCCGGGGATTGCCTGAGCACTTTGGGAGCTTTCCGGGCGCTTGGTGCGGATATATCGACCCACGGCGATACCGTAACAATTAAAGGACGTGGTCTCAGGGGCTTGAAGGCCCCGGCAGGTGAGCTTGACCTGGGTAATTCCGGGACTACCATGCGCATAATCTCGGGCATATTGGCCGGACAACCGTTCCAGACGGTACTTACCGGTGACGAATCTCTTTCAAAAAGGCCCATGGACAGGGTAATGGAACCACTGTCGATGATGGGTGCCGAAATAGAGCCTCTTGAAGGAGGAGAACACGCTCCTTTCAGGATAACCGGAAGAGTGCCGCTGAAGGCGATCGAATATAAAACCCCCATGGCGAGCGCTCAGGTCAAGTCATGTGTGCTTGCTGCGGGTCTGTATGCCGAGGGCAGGACGAGCGTTACCGAACCTTTCCAGTCGCGCGACCACACCGAAAGGATGATGGAATACTTCTGCGCCGATATCAGTAGAAAGGGGTTAACCACGGAAATACGGGGTTTAGACGAACTTGTTCCGAGGGATCTGGTCATTCCGGGGGACATATCCAGCGCCTCTTTTTTCATAGTGGGTGCTCTTATTGTAGAGGGGTCACGTCTTGTGATACGTAATGTTGGCATGAATCCTACCCGCACAGGTATCGTTGATGTCCTTAAAAGAATGGGGGCGGATCTTAAGGTTCTTGATGTCAATAAAGAGATCGAGCCTGCCGGGGATATCGAGGTCAGGTCTTCTTCGCTGAAAGGAACGGTGGTGGAGGAGAGGGAGATACCTCTGCTTATAGATGAAATACCGATACTCGCTCTTGCGGCCGCGCGGGCGCAAGGCGATACTCTTATAAAAGGTACGGGTGAGCTTAAGGTCAAGGAGACCGACAGGGTCAGGAGCGTTACCGAGAACCTTTCACGCCTGGGAATAAGCATCGAAGAGAAAGAGGATTCTCTCGTGATTCATGGCCGATCCGGCGCGAATATTTCTGCTGCAGAGCTTGACAGTTTCGGAGACCACCGTATAGCGATGAGCTGCGCAATAGCCGGTCTTGTTTCCGATGGGGAGTGTCTCATCCGCAATACTTCCTGCGCGGATATCTCTTATCCTAACTTTTTGAGGGACCTTCAGACGCTCGCAGGGTAAGACCGCATAAACAGTAGGCTTGTATATTTTTAGTATATACTAAAAATATTAACAGCGTGCAATATCCATCCTAACCGGTAAAATGAAATAAAATTTGACATCGCATATCTAATCTGATACTATTCATATAGTTATATATATATTACAGGCGGACAAAGCTAACTATCCAGGGGACGGTTATTATGAATCAACAGATCAGTAAGTATTTTGATGCATTGCTGGGTATGTTCTCCAGCGATATGGGGATAGACCTGGGAACTGCCTCCACGCTTGTTTACCTTAAGAACGAGGGAATAGTTCTTTGTGAGCCGTCGGTCGTGGCCATCGAAGCAGGCACTTCTAATGTCCTGGCTGTTGGTGAAGAAGCCAAACGTATGCTCGGAAGGACCCCCGGTAATATCGTTGCCATACGGCCCATGAGAGACGGAGTTATCGCTGATTTCGAGATCACCGAGAGCATGCTGAGATATTTTATTAAAAAGGTGCACAACTCCCGCACTCTGGTCCGTCCCCGCATAGTTGTGGCGGTTCCTTCAGGCATTACCGAAGTCGAGAAAAGAGCAGTCAAGGACTCGGCCCTTCATGCCGGAGCAAGAGAGGTTTTCATGCTGGAGGAACCCGTTGCCGCTTCTATAGGAGTGGGTCTTCCTATCCAGGAGCCTTCAGGTAACATGATAATAGATATCGGCGGCGGTACGACCGAAATGGCGGTTATATCTCTGGCCGGGGTCGTTTTCTCGAAATCCATCCGTATCGGCGGGGATGAAATGGATGAAGCTCTTATAAATTACCTCAAAAGGACCTACAACCTGATGGTGGGAGAAAGAACCGCCGAGGAGATCAAGATCAGGATCGGATCGGGGTATCCCATGGAAGAAGAAATGACCATGGATGTACGCGGACGTGATCTTGTCGCCGGCTTACCGAAGATGATAACCATAACCAGCGAAGAGGTGAGGGAAGCCCTTTCAGAGCCTATAGCCCAGATAGTCGAGGCGGTACGTATCACTCTTGAGAGGACACCGCCCGAACTGTCGGCCGATCTTATCGAAAAAGGTCTGATCCTGGCCGGTGGAGGAGCTCTTCTCAGGGGTCTGGATAAGCTTATCGCTGAAGAAACGGGACTTCCGGTGCACCTTGCCGACGATCCTTTAACTGCGGTCGCTTTGGGTACGGGCAAGGTCCTGAGCGAGCTGAGGTATCTTAAAAGGCTTACTGTTGCGCCCAGACTGCAAAAATAAGCAATAACTATTCGATGTGCAAAGACTTTTCAAAGAAAAACGTACCTGGTTTCTTGTTACAGCACTCCTTCTAGCGGTAGCACTATATCACTTTGTCCCCTCTATTCCCCGCGGGATAAAAAAGATCACGCTTGGAATACTTTCCGCTCCGGCGAACGCCATCAATATAATTGGAGACAGATTACGTTCCCGTAACGACCTTGAGCAGGAAAACAGACTTTTGCGCAAGGAGGTCGCCGAACTTTCCCTCAGGATAGACCGTTTGGAAGAGCTAAAGAAGGAGAACGAGCGTTTTCGCGCCCTGCTCGAATTCAAGGCAGACATAGGTTTCAATACCGTTTCCGCGGAGGTCATCGCGCGCAATCCTACCGATTGGGAAAGCTCTTTCATCATCAACAAAGGCACCAGGGACGGTCTCCGCAAGAACATGGCCGTTTGTTCTTCGGAGGGCCTGCTGGGTAAAACCGTGGAAGTTCAGAACTCGATAAGTTCGGTCATGCTCATCACTCACCCGGGATTCAGGGCCGGCGGCACACTCAAGGATTCACGGATCAACGGTGTGATAGCCGGGGGCGGGAAGGGTAAGGTCAGGATGCTGTATATCCCTGCAGATGCTGATGTCGAAACCGGTGAGATCGCAATAACATCCGGGTTCAGTCATGTTTTTCCGGAAGGGATAACCGTTGGTGAAGTGGTCAGTGTCGAAAAGAGCGGAACCGGGCTGTATAAATACGCCATACTTAAACCTTCTGCGGAGGCTAGCGTCCAGGAAGAAGTTCTCTGCATTGAATGAACCGGTACGGTGTTCCGGTAGCATACTAATGGAAAAAAGAACGAAACAGAGGCTATATCTTTACGCTGTTCTTCTGGTGGCGGTGCTCCTTCAGGTCCGCTATACCGGTACTCTAATATGGTTCCCGGACCTTATTCTTCTTGTGGTCGTTTACACGGGCATTTTTTGGGGTGCGAGGGAGGCTTTTTCCATCGGGTTATTTGCGGGTCTGGTCAGGGGATGTTTTTCGCCGTATACTTTCGGATTGGATCTGGTGCTTTTTCCTGTTATCGGGGCTCTGGTGTCCGGATTGGCGAGGATGTTCTACCGGCAGAATCCCGCGACACAGCTGCTTACCGCTGCTGTGGCTGCCCTGTCCGTGATATTGGCCCATACTTTCTATCTTAACGCGGTAACCGCAAACCCTATACGAATACGGCATGTGATCCACGGGAGCCAATGGGCTCTTATCAGCACCATATTCCTGGCGCCGTTATTGTTCATACTTCTCCAGGCCTGGCTAGGACTGGAAGAATAAACAGAGGTTCTGTGTTCATGAGAATCAAGATCTACGCTTTTCTTCTTGCTGTATCTTTCCTGCTGCTTATAGGGGGGCTGGGGTACATACAGATTACCAAGCATGCCAAGTTCAAGGTGATGTCCGAGGAGAACAGGCTGAAAGTCGTACCCCTGATGGCGCCGCGTGGGGCGATCCTCGACAGGAAGGGCGAATATCTGGCAAAAGATGTCCTGAGCTTTGATCTTTCGATCATATACAGTCAGGTCAAGAATATCAATTCCACCGCTCGGGCCATTGCGTCGATCCTGGGGACTTCAGAGGAAGAGGTGGCCGTAAGGATCAAGCAGGGAAGATGGAGGCCATATTCACCTGTCATGATAGCCGAGGACATAGGCATAGAAAAAGCGATATATTTTGAGGAGATTTCCGTGGACCAGCCGGGGATACTTATAGATGTATCTTCAAAGCGCAAATATGCCAATAGTGAGGTTGCGGCAAATGTCGTAGGTTATCTGGGGCTGATAAACCGCTCCGAGTTCGACCGGTTAAAGCATTACGGTTACAGGGTGAACGACCTGGTGGGCAGGGGCGGCATCGAAAAGACATATGATGATTATCTGAGGGGCACCCATGGAGGTAAGCAGGTAGAAGTAGATCATCGCGGCAGGGAGATAATGGTGCTGGGGCTTAAAGAACCGGTCCCCGGAAAGGACCTGTACCTGACGATCGATCTTGAGCTACAGAAGTATTGTGACAGCATACTCGAAGGAAAGAGAGGTTCTATTCTTGCCATGGATCCCGAAACCGGCGCGATCCTGGCTATGGCCAGTGCTCCTTCGTTCGATCCTGAGATATTCATCGATGCCAGAAGAAAAAGAGCGGAAGTCGCGGAAGTGCTTAATGACGCCGAATACCCGCTTCTGAACAGGGCTATCAGCGGTGTTTATCCGCCGGGGTCTGTCTTTAAAACTGTACTGGCAACTGCCGGGCTAGAGACGGGTGTAGTAACCGCTCATACCGTTTTTAATTGCACTGGCAGTATGAGGCTTGGCCGGAGGGCCTTCCATTGTTGGAGGGAAAGCGGTCACGGCGACCAGAATCTGGAAGAAGCGATCAAGAATTCATGTAATGTGTATTTCTGGAGACTGGGAAGCCATCTGGGGGTTGACAACATCGCCGAATATGCCGGCATGTTCGGTGTGGGGCGTGCGACGGGAGTGGATCTTCCCGCGGAAGCGGACGGACTTCTGCCGAGCAGGGAGTGGAAAAGGAAAAAGTATGATGAGCCGTGGTATAAGGGGGAGACGCTGAACTATTCCGTTGGGCAGGGATATGTGCTCTGTTCCCCGCTGCAGGTGTGCCGTATAATGTCCGTTTTCGCTAATGGCGGTTATCTGGTCAGGCCCTATATCGCTGAAAGCGTTGAGGGTGTTTCTCTTAACAAGCCCGAGAGGACCCGGCTGGATATATCAGAAGATACATTGGAGCATATCAGGGAAGGCCTAAGGAAGGTTGTTAACGACCGCAGGGGAACGGGCATGAAAGCCCGACTCTCGGAGGTTGTGGTGGCGGGCAAGACCGGTACGGCACAGACCTCCAGAAATAAGAACCACGGCTGGTTCGCAGGGTTCGCGCCTTTTGACGGGCCGAAACTGACGATTGTGGTTTTTGACGAGTATGGCGGCAAGGGAGGTTACTTTGCCGCGGGAACCGCAGGAAAAATATTTAAAAAGGCTGAAGAGCTGGGGCTTCTGGGCCCTTAAAGGGGAGGGTATGTTAAAAGAGGTAAGGGGACAGGTCGATCACGTATTGCTTTTCGCCGTGCTGGCGATAATAACCATAGGGATCGTTTTTATTTACAGCGCTACCTGGGATCCGGTCTCTTCCGTCGGTCTCAGGACGCTCGTGATCAAACAGATGATATGGGTGGCCGGGGGATTGCTGCTGGTATTCCTTATAACCAATATCGATTACATGAGGCTTGTCAACTATGCGTATCTTGCATACGTCATCAACCTGCTGGCGCTTGTTTTTCTTCTTTTCTTCGGCGGGGAACGTTACGGCGCCAGACGCTGGATAGATCTGGGGCCACTATCGATCCAGCCTTCTGAATTCATGAAAGTGACCGTGATAATGGTCCTGGCGGCCTTTCTCGGAGAGAGGCGCGAGAACGCCGGTTCATTCGGCAATTTTGCCGGTTCTATCGTACTGATATTCCCCGCGGCGGTGCTGATTTTCCTGCAACCCGATCTGGGAACCGCATTCGTTCTCGTCCCGATACTTTTTACGATGCTCTTCATCTGCGGGGAGAACGTCAAATATATAGTGTCCAGCATAATCCTAGGCCTGGCGAGCCTGCCTTTTTTCTGGCTGCTTCTTAAGGACTACCAGAAGGACCGCCTGATGGTTTTCATAAACCCTGACATAGACCCTCTCGGGGCGGGTTATACGATCATACAGTCGAAGATAGCGATAGGTTCGGGGGGGCTCTTCGGTAAAGGATGGCTGAACGGTACACAGAGCCATCTTAAGTTCCTGCCCGAGAGGCATACGGATTTTATCTTTTCCGTAGTAGGCGAAGAATGGGGCTTTGCTGGCGCCGTACTTTTGGTGGGGCTGTATGCTGTGGTCATTGCCAGAGGTATCAGGATAATCGCCGGTTCTGCTGATATATACGCCAGGGCATTGGCCGCAGGTGTGGTGACCCTTCTTGCGTTCCAGGTCTTCGTGAACATTTCCATGACCATCGGCATGATGCCGGTCGTGGGACTGCCCCTGCCGTTCGTGAGTTACGGCGGGTCTAACACGGTGGCATCTCTTATATGCGTGGGTTTTCTGTTGAGTATAAGCCGCAGGGCAAGCTGAGGGGATATTGAACTATGGATGAAAAGATCAGGGAAATCTTGACCAGGGTGCAGAAGCCGGGCAGGTACGCCGGAGGTGAGACCAACATCATCCTTAAAGAACACACCCCCCAGAAGGTCTCTGTTGCTCTTGCCTACCCCGATATTTATGAAGTGGGGATGAGTTACCTGGGTCTGCGTATACTCTATCATTTGCTCAACGAACGGGATGATGTCGTCTGCGAGAGGGTCTTCGCCCCTTGGGGTGATATGGAGGACCAGATGCGCGTCGAAGGAGTTAAGCTTTATGGTCTTGAAACCAAACGGCCCCTGGACAGCTTCGATATTATCGGTTTCAGCGTGGTGTATGAACTTACGTATACGAACATCCTCAATATGCTTGACCTGGCAGGTGTGCCTCTGCGCTCAAAAGAAAGAAAGGGCTCCGACCCGCTTGTTATAGCCGGTGGCGCATGCTGCTACAATCCCGAACCGCTCAGTGAGTTTATCGATGCTTTTGTCATAGGTGACGGAGAAGAGGTTTTCCCGGAACTGGTGGAAACCTGCAGGCTTCTCAAGGAAAAGGCAGCGGGGAGGGAGCAGGTGCTGAGGGAGTTATCCCGCATTGAAGGCGTATACGTACCGTCGCTCTACCGGGCAAGATATGCGAACGGTTGGTTCTCCTCGATCGAGCCTGTAGACCCGGAAGTGCCTGAGAGGGTCAGCAGGATACTTGTTGAAGACCTTGAGAACGCGTATTACCCACGCAAACAGATCGTGCCGCTTATCAGGATCGTGCATGATCGTATAGCTGTTGAGATCATGAGGGGATGTCCCAACAAGTGCCGATTCTGTCAGGCCAGCGCGGTGAACCGCCCGGTAAGATTGAGGACCCCGGAAAAGATCAGAGAGATATGCCTTGAAACCTACCGGGAAACAGGCTATGAGAACATAGCCCTTTTATCACTTTCAAGCGTGAACTATCCGTATTTAACCGAACTGGTCCGTGACCTCAACCGCAGCTTCAGCGACAAGGGCGTGGGTGTATCCATACCTTCGCTGCGGGTGGACGAGGCCTTTTACGGGATACCCGAGATGCTTTCGGTGATAAAAAAGGGATCTCTCACTTTCGCGCCGGAGACCGCCAGCGAGGTCATAAGAGAATCCATAGACAAGAACATTGACATCAATGTTCTTTGCAGGTCGGCACTTTTAGCCTACAAACACGGGTGGAGGAAGTTGAAACTGTATTTCATGGTGGGGTTCCCCGGCCAGACCGAAGAAGCGGAGGGGATACTCGAGATGGCGGGCAAACTTTCCGGGCTCAAGAAGAAGGTCTCCAAGAGGGCCGCGGAAATCCGCCTCAGCATCAATCCTTTCGTTCCCAAACCACACACTCCCTTTCAATGGGTCGGGATGAAGGGCATGGATGAGCTGGCTTCTCTTGAAGCCGATCTCAGGTCGCATTCCCGCGGAAAGGTCAAGGTCGATTTCCATGACATCGGCCAGGCTGTTATTGAAGCCTGTATGGCAAGGGGGGACAGGCGCATAGCGGAAGTGATATTTACCGCGTGGGAGAAGGGCGCTAAGATGGACGGATGGCGGGAATATTTCGATCATAAGCTTTGGCAGAGCTCTTTTTCAGAGAACGGCCTATCTGTGGAAGAATATGCCCGGAAAAATTATTCACTGGAAGATGAATTGCCGTGGGGGCATATAGGCAATGCCGGTGATGAAAAACTCCTGAGAGAGGAGTTTAAACTCAGCGGTATCGCCCTGAAAAATCCTTCTTGAACGGTGCGAATGCTTTTATTGAGTAATTTTGACTTTGCCATATATATGGTGTATTATTATTAAAGCCATATCAGGACACACCCTTTATTTTGAATATATAACGGGAGGTTTCTATGAGCTTTCTAAAGTCGCTTTCCATGGAAAGGAAAAGCTTGCGATATAAACTTATGATCGCTTTTTCCCTTATGTCGATCATTCCTCTTCTGGTTATAGTTTATTTCGTGACCAACTATATTTTCCCCAACATCGACAATCTGCTCGAGGTCACCGTGGTAGTGCTCCTGACGCTCTGGCTTTCCTGGCTGGGGTATCTTCTGATAAGGCAGATAATAAATCCCGTTATAGACCTGGCTCTGGAGACCAAACTCATAGCTGAGGGCAGGTTCGGTTCAAAGGTCGCCCTGGAGAGGGAGGACGAACTGGGGGACATAGCTTCGGCGGTCAATACCATGACCACCAAAATACGCAATTACATCGGAGAACTTCAGGATTACAGTAAAAAGACCGCCGCACTGAACATCCAGATACACAAAAAGGTCATTACTCTTACGAACCTGATGCAGCTGGGGGACCTAATTAGCGCCGGTTCCGGGTTTGATGACATCGCGAAGTTCTCCACTGAACGTATTTCAGATGAGCTGGAGGGAGCTTTCTGCGCAATTATCATACGCCAGAAGTCCGGCAACTATATCATGAAAGCATATAACAACAATACCGGTAAGGACATACCCCTGGGTGATCTGGAGAATAAACTGCCCTCTTTCGAGAAATATTTCGCCAAGAACGAGTATATCGCCATAGACGCGAAACCTCCCCAGAAGTCGTGGCTGATAGAGCTGAAGAAGAATATTCCCCTGGAGAACGTTCTTCTTTATCCCATGAGGCTTGAACAGAAGAACGTGGGGGTCATCCTGCTGGGTAATTTCAGCCGGGGTTATGAATTCACCGACGAGATCGTGGGCATCGTCCGTGCCTATGAAAAAGAGCTCATACTCGCCTACCACAGCACGCGCGTCTTTGAGCGGGTTAAAAGCCTTGAAGTGGTGGATACGCTCACCGGGCTTTATTCACGGGGATATCTGGAAGAACGCCTGCAGGATGAGATCAACAGGGCTGTTTTTTACCAGAGACCATGTTCGCTGCTTGTGATCACTATAGATAACTTCGAGAAATATTCCGATCATTACGGTGTCCCCAAAGCGAAACAGGTGCTTAAGATGGTGGCGCACATGCTCAGCACCATAATGTCCCCCGTTGGCAAAGGCGCGAGGTTCGATTACGATGAGTTCGGTGTGCTGCTTCCGGAGAAGAATAAGCGAGAGAGCATCGCCGTGGCGGAGGATATCAGAGAGAGAATAGAGAACATGGAGATATCCGCCGATCCGTATGACAAGATTACAGTAAGTATTGGCGTCGGCGAAAACCCCATAGATGGCACCAATGCCAAGGAGATAATAGCCAAAGCTTATCACAATCTAGAACGGGCCAAAGAGGAAGGCCATAACAGGGTAGTGGGGGAATAAGCCATGGGAATAGATATAAACAAATTGCTGGTGGATATGGTGGAGAACCGTGCTTCGGACCTGCACATTAACGCTAATTCTCCCATACTGTATCGTATAGACGGCGAACTGGTCAAGGCGACGGAGAAGACCCTTACTCCCACCGAAGCCCAGGAAGTTACCTACAGCCTTTTGAGGAAATCTCAGATAGAGCGCTTTGAAAGAGAAAAAGAACTGGATTTTTCCTTTCAGATCGAGGATGTCGCAAGATACAGGGGCAACGCGTTCTTTCAGCGGGGCCACGTTGGTTGCGCAATACGGGTCATACCTTTTGAGATCTGGACCCTGGAGGAATGCGGGCTCCCGGTCAAGCTCGTTCAGAAGTTCTGCAAGGCCGAAAAGGGTCTTGTTCTTGTGACCGGTGCCACCGGAAGCGGCAAATCCACCACCCTGGCGTCAATGGTGGATGAGATCAATTCCAAGCGCAAATGCCATATCGTTACCGTGGAGGACCCCATAGAGTTCGTGCATGAGAACAAAAAGTCCCTTGTCGACCAGAGGCAGCTTCCCGAGGATACATACTCTTTCGGCAACGCGTTGAGACATGTGTTGAGACAGGATCCCGACGTTATACTTATAGGCGAGCTGCGTGATCTGGACACGATACAGCAGGCGATGATAATAGCCGATACCGGACATCTGGTGCTGGGTACTTTGCACACTTCTGACAGTGTGCAGACAATAAACCGCATCGTAGACGTTTTTCCGTCACACCAGCAGGCCCAGATACGGTCTCAGCTTTCATTCGTGCTTCTGGGAATATTGTCCCAGCAGCTTTTAACGCGCAAGGATTCTTCGGGGATGATACTCGCTACCGAGATACTGGTCGCGACCCCAGCTGTCAGAAGCATGATCCGCGAAGGGAAAGAACACCAGATACAATCGATCATACAGACTTCCCAGAAGACAGGCATGAAGACGATGAACCAGGCTCTGGCTGAGCTTTATGCGCAGGGCAAGATCACCTATGATGAGGCTCTGTCCAAATCCATGGACGTTGAGGAACTGGTCAAGCTCATCGGGGCTTCGGGAGAAGCAGGTTAGATATAAATAAACCGGAAAGAGACGCAAGTGGCGACCAGGAAACGCATTGGCGAAAAACTTGGAGAGATACTCGTTCGAAGCGGTGCCCTGGGGCAGGAACAGCTCCAGAGGGCGCTGGACTTCCAGAGGAGCGAAGGCGGTCTTCTGGGCGAGATCCTCGTAAAGCTCGGTTACGTCAACGAAAGAGCTATCGTCCAGGCCCTTACCGAGCAGTACGGTTTTCCTTACCTGCCTCTTGAGTGCTATGAGTTCGATCAGGAAGAGACCGCTAAGATGGTTCCCGAGAACGTTGCCAGACAGTACAGCCTGGTACCCGTAGACATAGTAGGGGATATGCTGACGGTCGCGATGTCCAACCCGCTTAATGAGAATGCCATTGAAGACGTAGAGATGATCACCAAAAAGCGGGTCCAGGTGTTCATAAGTACCGTTACTTCCATACACGACGCCATTAACAGGCTGTATAAGAAAGAGACCGGTTAAAAGGCTCGCACATGACTTTATCTCTGACCAAAAAGATTTATGACCTGTTGATCGCCAAAGGTCTTGTGGCCCAGGAGGACCTTGATAAGGCGAAAAAGATCGCCAGTGAACAGGGCGGCAACCTCAGCGACATACTTGTCAAGATGAACGTTGTCTCAAAGGACGATCTTCTGACCACTCTGAGCGAAGGCCTGGGGTTCCCCCTGATAAACCTGTCAAGGATGCGCATAAACGAGGATACCCTTAAGATCATTCCCAAAAAGATACAACTTTCCTACAAGATGCTCCCGATTTCCAGAGTGGGTAAGCTCCTTACAGTCGCGATGGTAGATCCGCTGAATATCTTTGCGCTTGATGACGTGAAGGCCATTACCAATCTGGATATCAGCACTGTCATAGCCGAGGACAGCGACATGGAAGAAGCCCTTAACAGGTATTACGGCGTGTCCGCCGACGAAGAAATAAGCCAGATCGTCGAAGATATAGAAAGCACCAAGATGGAGATGGTTTCAGAAGAAGGCGAGAAGGTCTCTGCCGGAGAGCTTTTACAGATAACCGAAGATGCTCCGGTCGTCAAGCTGGCGAACCTTATCCTGACGCAGGCGATCAAGGAGCGGGCGAGTGATATACTCATTGAACCGATGGAGGCCAATTCAAGGGTCAGATACCGCGTGGACGGGATATTGAGAGAGGCGCAGCTTGCTCCCAAGAAATTCCACAGCGCTCTGATATCACGCATCAAGGTCATGTCCAACCTGAACATCGCCGAACGTAGGATGCCCCAGGACGGCAGGTTCAAGCTAAAGATAGAAGACCGGCGCATAGATTTCAGGGTATCCATAATACCTTCCAGTATCGGGGAAAAAGCCGCCCTCAGGATACTCGACAAGGAACAGGCGATGATCGACATCGACAGGCTCGGGTTCAAGAAGAGGGACAGGGAAAAGATACGCCATGCCAGTGAACAGCCTCACGGGATGATACTCGTATGCGGACCCACCGGTTGCGGGAAGACAACAACGCTATATTCCATATTGAAGCACGTGGATTCACCCGGAAGCAATCTGGTGACGGTGGAGGATCCGGTGGAATATGAATTGCACGGCATCAATCAGGTATCCGTTAACGAGGATGTAGGACTTACATTTGCGGGATGCCTGCGTTCGATACTGAGACAGGACCCCGATGTCATAATGGTCGGTGAGATCAGGGATTTTGAGACGGTGGATACCGCTATTAAATCCGCTTTGACCGGACACCTTGTGTTGAGCACGGTACATACCAATACCGCCGCCGGCAGTGTCGTAAGGCTTGTGAACATGGGGGTTGAGCCCTTCCTCATAGCGTCTTCGGTCATATTGATAGCCGCTCAGAGGCTTCTGAGGAGGTTGTGCCCGGAGTGCAAGGAATCACTTGCTCCTTCCGAGGATATCATTGAGCAGTACGGCCTTTATGACAAGGACGGAAAACCCGTCAAGAAGATATACCGTCCCAAAGGCTGCAAGTGGTGCGCGAACACAGGCTACAAGGGCAGGGTCGGTATAGTCGAATGCATGGAGATATCACCTGCTATCAAAGACCTTCTCTTCAAAAAAGCGGAAGACTTCGAGATACAGAAGGTCGCTGTAAAAGAAGGCATGACGACGCTTCGCCGTAACGGTGTTGAGAATGTTATTGACGGAGTGACCTCCCTTGAAGAGGTGCTGCGTATTACGGTCTAAATATGGAATAGAAGGATTCAGATGTCTGCACAGCTAACCATACGCGAGAAAATAATCGACGCTTTGAAGGAGAGCGGTCTCATAGAACAGAAGAAGCTTGACTCGCTCATCAAAGAGAGCGGTCAGGGAGGGGAAAGGGATATCGTCAAGAAACTCATTAGCGGAGAGATCATCGATGAAGACCATCTTCTGCCGCTTTTAAGTCAAGCGCTGGGAATACCGTCTATCGATATGTCCAGGGTCAATCTGGACAAGGAATCGATGAGCCTTATCCCCGAAAAAGTGATGAGGCGACACGGTTTCATACCGATCTCCCGTATAGGTAAACAGCTCACCCTGGCGGTTTCTGATCCCACGGATATTCTTGCCATAGATGACGTAAAGGTGCTTACCAAATGTGATGTCGAGATAGTACTCGCTTCAAGAAAGGACCTGCAAGAAGCGCTTAAATCTTATTACGGAGAGGCCGAGGAGGACTTCTCGGAGATAATCAAGGAAGAGGAAGCCGGGACGGATGTCGAGCTCGTGGGGGATATCGACAGTTTTGACGTTCAGGAGATCACCAAAAAGAGTGAGGCGGCCCCTATAGTCAAGATAGTGGGGCTTATTATCAGTGAAGCCATCAAGAAAAGGGCGAGTGACATACATATCGAACCGCTCGAAAGGTCCCTCCGGGTAAGGTACCGCATAGACGGGGTGCTGCACGAGGAGTTCGATCTTCCCAAAAAGAACCAGAATGCCATAATAGCGCGTCTCAAGATAATGTCCAAAATGGATATAACCGAGACCAGGGTGCCACAGGACGGCAGGTTCAGGATACAGCTTGAAGGGAAGGAAATAGACTTCCGGGTTTCCGTTCTTCCCCTGACAAGCGGCAATAAGATCGTCCTGAGGGCGCTTGACAAGAGCAACCTTTCGCTGGGGCTTGATACCCTTGGCTTTTTGCCCGGCCCCCTTGCGGATTTCAAGGAAGCGATATCCCGCCCCTTCGGTATAATACTCGTTACCGGTCCCACCGGAAGCGGTAAGTCCACGACGCTTTATTCGATACTTAATGAATTGAACGTTCCCGAACGCAACATCGTAACCATAGAGGACCCCGTCGAATATCAGGTGCAGGGACTTACGCAGATGGCGACACACGAAGATATAGGGCTTGATTTCGCCACAGGCCTGAGATCCATGCTCAGGCAGAGTCCGGATGTCATCATGGTCGGTGAGATAAGGGATTTTGAAACGGCGGATATCGCCATAAAAGCTTCCCTGACAGGGCAGCTGGTTTTCAGCACACTACATACCAACGACGCGGTGGGAGCGATAACTCGTCTTGAGAATATGGGGGTGGAACCCTTCCTCATATCTTCCAGCCTTATCATGACCTGCGCTCAGAGGCTTATGAGGAGGATATGCCCCAACTGCAAGGTCGCCGCCGACATTCCCAAGGAAGTAATAGAGGATATTCGCGAGAAATATCCGGAGGCCAGGGAAGTGGATACTTTTTATAAGGGCAAGGGATGCGGCAAATGCAACCACACCGGATACAGGGGCCGTATGGGTACCCTTGAAACTGTTCTTGTAGATGATACCATACGGGATATGATACACAAGAAGCGCTCCGAAGAGGAAATAAAGGAGCATTTGCGTTCAAAGGGAGTGAAGGCCTTAAGGGGTAACGCCATGATTAAGTTCATAAGAGGCGACACCACTCTTGAAGAGGTATTGAGAATAACATGATCGCTGTGGGTGGAAGGATATAGATGCCGAAATTTGCCTATGTAGCTAAAGATAAAGAGGGCCATACGATAAAAGGAGATGTTGAAGCTCCGGATAAAAAACAGGCCCTTGGTATATTGAGAAAGAAAGAGTTTCTGATACTCAAGCTTGAGCCCCTCAGAGAGAGGGCAAAATTCTTTTCCTTGAGTTTCCGCAGGGGGGTCAAGGTCACCGGGGACGAACTTGCCGGGTTTGCCAGACAGATGGCGACTTTGATAGAGTCGGGCATACCGGTCGTTACCGCCATAGATATTCTCGGAGAGCAGTCCCAGAACGAGGGTTTTCGCCAAACGCTCAGGGCGGTAAGGGATTCGGTGAATACCGGTCTTAGCCTTTCCGACGCGATGAAAAAACATCCCGGGGTCTTTCCGCCGCTCTTAGTGAGCATGATACGGGCCGGGGAGACCAGCGGTATGCTCGACGTGGTTCTTGACAGGGTAGCCACATATATGGAAAAAACGAACGCCCTGCAGAAAAAGATAAAATCCGCCCTCATCTATCCGGCGGTCATCGTTCTGATGGCGGTCGTCATAACCCTTGTCATGATACTCAAGGTGATCCCGGTGTTCAAGGATATCTTCGCCGGGTTCGGCGCGGAACTGCCCGGTCCCACACAGTTCCTTATAGACCTGAGCGATTTTGTAAGGGGCAATGTAGTGCTCTTTCTTATCATAGTCGTCAGTGTGGTCATTGTCATCAAGTGGTATTTCAGTACGCCTAAGGGGCATATGTTGATGGACAAGCTGAAGCTCAGGCTTCCTATAATAGGGAGTCTCTTCCGCCAGGTCGCTATTAGTAAGTTCACCCGCACACTGAGTACGCTATTAAAGAGCGGCGTTCCGATACTCGGAGCTCTGGATATCGTTGGTGAAACCTCAGGCAACGTGGTCGTCGAGAATGCCGTCGGCAAGGTAAGGGACAGCGTCAGGGAAGGGGAGAACATAGCTCCTCCCATGGAAAGAAGCGGCATTTTCCCCACAATGGTGACCAGAATGGTCTCGGTCGGCGAGAAAAGCGGCGAACTGGAGAAGATGCTTACCAAGATAGCCGATTCATATGACGAGCAGGTGGATACCGCGGTCGACGGTCTTACCAGTTTGCTCGAACCATTAATAATAGCTTTTCTGGGTATTGTTATTGGCGGGATCGTCTTCTGTATGTTCCTTCCTATATTCAAGATCTCGCAGATAGTGAATATGTGATTGCTGATAGAGATTTAACCGTCCCTTAACACAATATTAATGATTAGAGTGTATAATTAGAATAGGATAATAAAGCTCTTTAAAAAGCCGGGAAAGCTATTTTTCGTATAACTAAATATTTATATTTAAACAACTTGCTGGGGTTGCTTTCAGTAAGTATGAAGGGTATACTTATACTAGAGGAGATATACTCCTCTCAAACCTGATCTTTGAAAGGAGGTGAGAACGATGAAGCTGAGACGATTAATGGGTAAAGGTGGTTTTACGCTTGTTGAAATCATGATCGTTGTAGCAATAATAGGTTTATTGGCGGCGGTAGCCATCCCCAATTTCGTGAAGGCGAGAGAGAACGCACAGAAGAATGCCTGTATAGCCAACCTGAAGCAGATAGAAGGCGCTAAAACGCTTTGGGCGCTCGACAGCAATGCCGGCAGTACGGCTACTCCTACGTGGACTAATCTTGTGAGTGACTATATCAAGACCACGCCTTCATGTCCTGCGGGTGGTACTTATTCGATAAACGACGTGTCCAGTAACCCGACTTGTACGGAAAACGGACATACTTTACCAACTACAAGTTGATCTTAAGGTTCAACACAGCGTGAAGAACAAAGGGGCAGCCAAAGCATGGTTGCCCCTTTGCTTTTTGAAACACGTGCGCACCGCGTTAATGGGCATATGCCTTGCCCGGTCTCACTTTTGCAAGATAAGCTTTCGGCTAATTTATATTTTTGAAAGATTTTGTAATTTATAACTATGAAGGTATACTCTATCTAAGTATATCACTTCAGTTATATGAGGTTTTAACATGTTTACTTCAGGTAAGGTAACAGGAACTAGGGGCTTTACTCTAGTGGAGATACTGATCGTGATAGCGGTCATAGGTCTTATATCCGCGGTGGCTTTTCCGCAGTTCATCAAGGCCAGGACCACCGCGGGAAAGAATATCTGTATATCGAATCTAAAGAAGATCGGTGAAAGCAAGGAGATATGGGCAGTTTGGGAGGGTGGTGGCAGCGCGGATACCCCAAGCTGGTCTGACCTTGTCCCCGATTATCTGAAAAAAACCCCTGTTTGTCCCCTGGGAGGGACTTATTCAATTAACCGGGTGGACACAGATCCTACATGTACTATAGAGGGTCACGAGATCACTTCCTAAGCGGAGAAAAGGTGTATCCGAGATGAATCCGAAAAATTATTTATCACCACGGATCCAGCAGAATATTCTTGTAGGGCTTGTCCTTTTTTCGGCGGTCTTGGTATGTTATTCGGCCGTTGTTAATGCTGGATTCGTCTGGGACGATGAATTCCTGATCGAGAGAAACCCTCTTTTGAGGGCGCCGTTGTGGGCAATGCAGATGTTCAGCCAGGACATCGTTAATTCCGGCTTCACTTACACCAATTACTACAGGCCCTTGCAGATGCTCAGCTATGCTTTTGATTACCGCATCGGAGGCCTGGACCCGGCGGTATTTCATGTTACCAACATCATCCTGCATTTTCTCAACAGCCTTGTTGCATTCTGCCTTGTGCAGAACCTCACCGGCAGAAGGCCGGTAGCGCTGCTGACCGGTTTCATTTTCGCTGTTAATCCCCTCCAGGTGGGAAGTGTCTCATATATCTCGGGCAGGGCGGACCTTCTTTTCTTTCTTTTCGGTTTTCTTTCCCTGTGGTCATTTGCGGTTTTCAGACGTAGAAAAGATCATGTCTATCTTGTAGCCGCCGCGTTTTTCCTGTGTGCGTCGTTCTTTAGCAAGGAAGCGGCTTTAGCGTTCCCTTTCTTATGTTTATTCATGGACCTGGTCTTTTTCAGGAGAGAATACGGCTTCAACCCCTTATATCATGTTCCTAACTTCACTGTTATGGGCGCATGGGCCCTTATCCACCGTGCGGTTTCGGGCGGGGGGTATGGTTTCCTCTTCACCGGATGGGAAAATATCGCCGAGGGGGCACTAAATGCGCTCAAGATAGGGGCGGACCTTCTGGTTCTGGGCATAATACCTTATTCCCTGGGGATGAGGCGCTCACTTTTACGGGCTGGTGAGTACTGGCCCCTGGCGCTTATACTGCTGGCTGCCGCTAGCGCGGCGCTACTTTTGCTGAGGGACAGGCGGCGGATACTGGTTTTCTCTGCGGGTTTTTCCGTGATCGCGCTTATTCCTTTTCTAGTAGCATCAGGCCCCTTTAATGTTTACGCCGAGCATTGGATGTACGTCCCGGGTTTCGGTATTTTTCTTTTTATTTCCTCTGTGGCCGTACGGCTTTATTCTTCGGCGAGGGTTTTGGGAAAAACACTTATATTTCTGCTTCTTTATGCTGTTTTTGTTCTTTATCCCGCGAGAACACTCATGCAGAACCGCTACTGGATAGATGATGCCTCATTAAGCGAGCAGGTTCTGGACCGTTCGGGGCGGGATCTTACGGCGCTCCATTATAAAGCTGTCTCTCTTCTTGAAAGCGGCAAGAAGATCAAGTCCCTGGATGCCATTAGAAACATCACTCAGGATCACTTCGAAAACGCCAGGGCCTGGTATCTGCGGGGGAGACTTTTCCTTGCGGCGGGTCGGATCGAAGAAGCTGAAACTGATTTCGGAAAAGCGCTTGAACTGCATCCGGATTATGATAACGCTTATTTCGGGCTTGCCTTAGCTTCTCTTGCCGAGAACAGGGAAAAAGAGGGCATGGAGTATATCAGCCGGACGCTCCAGATAAACCCGAAGCATCCGGAAGCTATCAGGTTCCTGACCATGGCTTTTTCCAGGTCAGGCGATCCGGAAAAAGCTCTTAGAGTCGCTGAAATGGCACGGGACACCTATCCTTATGATTACCGGATACAGATGAGCCTGGCCAGAGCATATACCCGTCTCGGAAAGTTGCAGGAAGCGGCGATGGTGTATCTGGATGTGGTGAAATTATATCCGGCAGAACCGGCGCCTTACTATGAACTGGGTTATATATTTTACAAAAGTGGGCTGAATGAGGATGCTTTGAACTGGCTGAAGAAAGCGGTTATGGCCGATGCGGATTACAAGCCGGCAAAGGAGCTTATCAGGAAAATATACACCGGCCAAAACGTATAGTCCTCCGGCAGTTTTTCCATCGTAACTCGCCCTGGATCACCCAAGTTATAAATACCCTTAAGCTTGACTTTATCAACACCGTATGATAACCTTTCTTTAAATAAATATATATATAATTCATGGGCCTATATCTTGTATATTATGGGCTGGAATGTTTTATATATTGTATCTCACAGGGGTAGAGCGCTACCTATTCCAAAAAATGATAAAATTCGGAATCAAAGTAGAAGAAACGGTCGGGCTTGATATAGGCAGTTATGCTATAAAAGCTGTTTCTGTCAAAAAAGAGGGCGAGAACAATATTCTGACCGCTTACAACATCAAGAAGATACCTTTCGGCGCAAAAGAATCAGACACCAAACAGCTCATCGCGGAAACCTTCGACGAAATAGACCTGCATCCGGAAGAAGTCAATCTGGGTTTTTCCGGACCCAGCGTGATAGTAAGATTCATAGATCTTCCCAAAATGAACAAGGAACAACTTGCCAGCGCGCTTAATTTCGAGGCTGAGAAGTATATACCGTTCAATGTCAATGAAGTGGTAATGGATTTTATCATGCTCGGTGATTCTCCCGAAGCTGGCAAGATGAGGGTTCTCCTTGCAGCAGCAAAAAAAGACCTGGTTGAATCCAAGGTAAGACTTCTGGAAGAACTGGGTATGCATATAAATATACTGGATATAGACTCTCTTGCCATGTTCAACGCTTTCATGGCCTCGAACCCGGTGGAGGAGACCGGAAGCGCTTTTTTTCATTCCGGTCATTCCCAGACGGATATGTTAATAACCGTTGGGAAGGAGCCCTGTTTCATGAGACAGGTCCAGATAGGCGGAAGAGATATATATAAAGCGATTTCCAAGGACATGGATATCCCGGCAGAGAAAGCCGAAGAGTTGCTTCTTGGTCCCGAAGCGGGGGATCGTGAAGCCGTCGAGCGGGCCGCGCAGTCCATCCTTGACGACATAGTGAGGGAGATGCAGCTTTCTTTCGGGTATTTTGAGAACAGGTACGGCGCCTCTGTGAGCAATGTTTATTGTTCCGGGGGCATGATGTTCCAGGAGAACATAGTAAAATACCTTGCCAGCAAGACAGGATTTGAACTTAAAACGTGGAACCCGGTCGAAGGGATGCAATTAGCCGACCATATACTCAAGGAAGATGTGGACAGAGTGGCATCCCAGCTTGCCGTAAGTATCGGGCTTGCGCTGAGGAGCTGATCCCGGGGTTACTTTTAGCTTTCCGAGAATAATATGATAGAACTCAACCTGCTGCCAAAAGAACTGCAGAAAAAGCGAAAAAAACGCAAGGCCGCCCAGATGCCCAAGGTTCCTCTGGTGCCGATATCCGTCGGGGTCATCGCGGTGCTTTTAATGACGCATGTGGTTTTGATCATGCTTGTGAGAAATAACAGTAGATTGTCCGTTACCTTGAAGGAAAAGTGGGCGGACATGAAGCCGCAGCGAGATAAAACGGCAAATATAGCCAAGGAAATAAACAGGCTGGACAAAAGGGTTTCGGCCATACGGAAAATAACAAAGCCCGATCTGGACTGGGCGCAGTTGCTGGATGGGCTTAATCAGGCCGTTATATCCAATATCTGGTTATCAGAGTTCAAGGTGGCGACCACGGGTAGACGGCATTTTGAATCCGTGGGCGATCAGCCCGTTTCCCTGGACCTTACCGGATATTCCCTGGGTAAGAGCGAAATCGCCATGTCAACGGTCGGCAGGTTCATGGAAAGCCTTAAAGATGAGAAGGACTTTTTCAGGTTCTTTGACGAAATAGAGCTTCAGAACATTAGGAACGCCATGATGGCCGGGGAAGAGGTCATGTTGTTCAAGCTCATCTGCAGGTTCAAGGCCAAAGAGACTCAGGAGAAAAAGCAACCGGAAAACACCGGAAGAAGACGGCGGAGATAATGAACATAAATAGTATTCTCGAACGGGCCAGGAAATACGCCAATATAGAGCAGATAAAAGAGTTCCTCAGTGACGAGACCATGAGGAGCTATATGATCACCGGAGTGGCTGCTGTTTTTATCGCTTTGTATCTCTCGTTCGCCGTTATACCCAAATTCACTGAGTTGTCAAGAACCTCACGGGTGGTGAACGACCTGAACGACAAGATAGATCTGGTCAGCAGCCGTGTGAGGCGTCTTAACCAGACCACGAAAAGGCTGGAGGCGCTACGCGAAGAGCAGGCCAGTTATGCCGAGCAGCTCCCGGTCGAAAAAGACATCCCGAAACTGCTTGAAGGGCTGGCCAGTATGGCAAAATCATCCAAGGTAAAGATACTCAGCATAACTCCTTCAGAACTCAGGGCAGATACAAAGGTTCCTGGATCCGAGAAATACTACAAGGAAATGCCGATAAGGATCACCGCCAAAAGCGGTTATCATCAGCTTGGACATTTTGTCAGTAATCTTGAAAGAGGCAAGAGGCTGATCATCATAAAAGACCTCAGCATAAGGAATAGTTCCGGTACTCCCAGGATGCATGATGTCAGGATAGTGCTTAATGCTTATGTTTCAGTTGAAGAAGAAGAAAAATAATATCGCCTGTATTTTGGCATCTTCCATAATGCTTTCCGCTTTGGCGGCAGTCATACTTATGGGTGAAGTATATTCCCATGCTGAGCCGGGGGGGTTCGAGTATGAGTCACACGGCCGGAGGGACCCTTTCATTCCGCTTGTTGGGGTTGAGACGGCTAGAGGAAGGGTTGAGGGCCTTACGGGCATAATGTCCATTGATGATGTTTCCCTTCAGGGGATACTGGTGGGTCCCGACGGGTCGAAAATGGTCATTATAAACGGGGAGATGATCAAGGAAGGTGCCATGATAGGCTCTCTTTTGGTGGAAGACATCGGTAAGAACCGTGTCAGGATCAAGATAGAGGATCAGGTTTTCGAACTTGAGCTTTATGAACAGCCATAGATGTATTGATATTGCGGTAACGTATTTTGCGAACTTAAGGAGGTCTGATGGGAACTGGGAAAATAAACGTTTTTAGGAAAGCCATTGCTGTTTTTCTTTCGCTTTTCTTTGCTTTTGCAGGAAGCAGCATGGATTGTTTCGCGCAGATGGAAATGGCGCCCGCGGATGCCGCCGGAGCTTCGGCGGTAAAACAGCCCTTACCCGCCACGGGCAACGTAACCGTCAATTTCAAGGACGTGGACATAAAGACGGTCCTTCATTACCTTTCCGAGGTGAGCGGTGTGGATATAGTGCCTTCCCCGGGGGTTGATGCAAGCGTGACCATGCGTCTTAGGGATAAACCCTGGGAGGTCGCTCTTGACATCGTGACCCGCAATTACGGCTATGTTTATTCAAGTGACCAGGAGCAGGGGATAATCCGCGTAATGCCGAAGAGCCAGCTGAGGGACGAAGAGCCTATAACCGAGGTAGTTCCCCTGAACCACATGATAAGGGAAATAGAACTCTCAAAAGAGGAAGAGGGCGAGGAAGTGGTGGCCCAGGCCAAACAGGAGAGCATCCTTCAGTTAATGATGGCCATCAATTCGATTCTCGACGTCAAAAAGGGTGAAAGGGCGACCTACATATCAGGATCCAATTCGGTGGTCATCACCGCCATACCGGCCCGCATCACCGAGGTTAAGAACATGATAGCCAAGATAGACAAAAAGACCCCCCAGATAATCCTCGACTGTAAGGTCATTGAGATCAGGCTTAACGATGACGAGAGGTTCGGGATAGACTGGAACGCCGTGATCTCCGCCGCAGGTGCAGCAAGGCCTGTGACTTTCCCGTTCACGGGAGCCGGAGTGATCCCCTGGTTCGGGGAAGGGGCCCAGAGGCATTTCTATCCCGGTACGGGATTTACAGATGCCGATGCTACGACCAGGACAACGGATTTCCCCATGATCGATAAGACTGTGTTCGATCCGCTGGCCTTGACTTACGGTACGAACAGCCTTTTTACCTACGGAACGCTTGATTTCAGCCAGTTCACGGCGACACTGAGCCTTATCGAGGACAGGACGGACGCGGAAGTGCTGTCGGCTCCGCGAATAACGACCCTGAACAACCAGAAAGCCAACATAAAGGTCGTTGAGAAGATAATGCTGCAGAAGACGCAGGAGACGACACAGACTGCGGGTATAGTCACCGTCGAGTTCGAGAAAGAATCAGAAGCACGTGAGGTAGGTGTTCTCCTTACGGTCATACCGCATGTCAACGAAGAAGGGGATATATCGGTCAACCTTCTTCCCGAAGTGTCCAACAGGCTGGGAGCGAACGGTTTCGAGACGGTGCAGGTAGGCGCGAACCTGAACGCCATTGCCCTTACATTCAGTTCCAGGGAAGCGAACACTATCGTAAGGGTCAGGGACGGTGAGACCATTTTCCTCGGGGGACTTATACGCGAGAACGTGACGATGGTTGAGAATAAATTCCCGATTCTGGGCGACCTTCTCGGCGGTATACCCATACTGGGCAATACGTTCAAATATGAGGCGGAGGACGTGGAGAAGACCGAAATAGTGTTCTTTATAACCGTGCATCTTGTAAAGGATGGTATAGACAGTATCAAGTCGTCACAGACGGAGACTTTCTATAACAAGTTCATAGTGAAGGGTGAAGGTGTGGGTTCCGGCGCAACTCAGAAAAAAGGCGAAAGCAATATATTGAAGCGGGAAGAGTTGGAAGAGACCACCGAAACGGTCGAGGTATATATTGACCCGGCCGCAGATAAACCTAAGAAAGGATATAAACCTTTTCTGGATTTCAGGAAGAAAGCCAGTGGGTTGAACAGTAAACAATAGTGGGCCTAAGTGGGCAGATACGGGCGCGAGAGTGTTCGAGAAGAGTTTTTACTATCCTCAAATCCGTCCTGTATTTCCCACCGGGTCCTTCGCTTCGGACATGAAGCATGGCAAATCCCGATACTGTAAAATACGAAGCTGTATACTCAAAAAAAGGGGACAGCGTTTTCATTTCACATCTCGATGTCATGACCCTTTTCAGGAGGGCCATACGAAGGGTATCTTTGCCGTTCGTTCTCACGAAGGGGTTTACGCCCAGAGTGAGGATAAGCATGCCCGAGGCCCTCAAGCTCGGAAAGGAAAGCGATAACGAAAAGATGGCCTTCTGGCTGGAGGAAGAAAGGGAGCCCGGGGTTCTTATGGATGAGGTGAATTCCCAGTTACCCGAGGGCATCAGGATACGCGGGATAAAGAGAATCTGATCCGTGACTATCGGTCGCGGGCAACAAGAATGAGACAGGAGTAAATAACATGGGAAGAAGAAAGAGGCGCAAAAGCCAGAAAAAGACAGGAAAGGAAATATTCATCAACGTAACTCCCGTTGAAAAACGCGCGGCGATCGTTGAGGACGGAGAGCTGGTCGACTTTTTCATGGAGAGGGAGGAGCTGGAGCATTATGCCGGAAGCATATTCAAGGGCAGGGTCACCGCGATCGTTCCGGGTATCGAAGCCGCGTTCGTGGATATTGGCATGGACAAGAACGGTTTTCTGCATGTGAGTGATGTCGTGGATAAGGAGTCGATCCTTAAAGAGATATTACAGGATGAGGACGAACCCAAGATGAAGTCGAGGAAGAAGGGCCGCACACACAGGATAGAAGATATTCTGAAGGTCGGGGATGAAAGGATGGTGCAGGTCGTCAAGGAGGCCATCGGCACAAAAGGTCCACGTCTTACGACGTATATCAGCCTTCCGGGCAGGTATACTGTTCTCACTCCACATGATTCGAACATAGGCATATCACGCCGTATAAGCGACCGTGGTGAAAGAAAGCGGATACGCGAGGTCCTCAACAAGGTCAAGTTCCTCGAAGGTATGGGTTGTATCGTGCGGACAGTAGCCGAGGGCAGGTCTGAAGAGGAGCTGGTTAGCGAACTTAAATACTTGATCAACCTCTGGAAGAAGGTCAAGTCGCGCGCTGAGAAGCAGAAGGCGCCGGTAATGGTCTATGAAGAATACGGTATAGTCCTGCGCATGATAAGGGATATATTCACTGAAGATGTCACGCAGCTTGTCGTCGATTCCAAGGAAGAATACGGGAGGATAACCAAGTTCCTCAAATCGTACATGCCTGCGCTCAAGAAGAAAGTTAAACTTTACAAGGGCCGCACTCCGCTGTTCCAGAAATACAATTTGGAGAAACAGCTGGACCAGATCTTCGAGAGGAAGGTTGAGCTTAAAAGCGGCGGGTACCTTATCATAGAACAGACCGAAGGAGTTGTGGTTATTGATGTCAATACCGGCAGCTATGTTGGCAAGAAAAGCCTTGAGGAGACGGCCTACAGGACTAATTTGGAAGCGGCCGAATCCATTCCCAGACAACTCATGTTAAGGGATAAAGGCGGCATTATCATAATTGATTTTATCGACATGGATAAAAGAGAGCACAGGGACAAGGTCTTCCACGTTCTTCAGGACAACCTCAGCGACGACAAGGCCCGGATCAACTTAAGGAGCATATCCCAGTTCGGCGTAGTCGAGATGACAAGACAAAGAATGCGTAAAAGCATAGAAAGCGCCTCTTATGTTGAGTGCCCCTATTGCGGGGGCAAAGGTGTTGTCAAGAGCGTTCAGACAATTGCCATAGAAACCGTGCGCAAAATAGAGAGGGTGCTCGCCGAGAGCAGCAAAAGAAGAAAACATGTCGTTGCCGTTACCCATCCGGATATACACGAGGTTCTTGTCAAGGATCAAGCGAAAATGCTCAGTGACATTCAGCGCAGGAACAAATGCAGGGTAGAGATCCGGGAGGACAGTTCATTCCACATAGAGGACGTGATAGTGGAGGAACGTTAGGTTTCTCTTTATCCAGTTTTCTGTTTCAGAAAAATTAATTGAATCTTAACCCCTCCTTAACAAGTATTAAATACGACAGGTATATCATTAAAGTAAAGGTATAAGAAACCCAGGAGGCGATCATGAACGGCATGCTCAATAGTTCCAGAGGCATGACGCTTATAGAAGTGGTCATATCCATAGCCCTGGTGGCTCTGGTGGTCGTTTCCCTGTTCGCTGCGGTAACCCAGACGTCGGTCTTTTCCCAGAGGATAGACAGGGTGTATACAGCTTCATATCTTGCACAGAGACGGATAGACATGGTCAAACGTCTGGAGTTTGACCAGTTGGGATTCGCAGAAGAGACGGATGTGCGCGTAGATGCCGACGGTAACCTGGCTTCGGACGGACATTATGTCAGGACGACCGAGGTTACCGAGAATTATAGCGGCAATGCGTTCCTTGCAAAGGTCAAAGTGACGGTTCAAAGAGCAAAGGTCTACATGGACGGCAGTATTACTGACGATGCCGGACAGATAAGTTACATAGGCCAGCCCGTAGTTATGGAAACTTTGTTCGCGGATATGGAATGAGGTTTTTTCGCGGAAAAATCCAGTGAGGCGTGTAATGATGAAACGATTTCGCGACAAAAAAGGGTTCACGGTGATCGAGGTGCTTTTCGTAACAGCACTTTCTGTTATGGTCATAGGCGCTATACTTTCTGCGTGGATATTTACCAGCAGGGCTTGGATGAGCGAAGCTCAGCAGACGGGCATGCGGATGAACATGATGCAGGCGCTTGAGACGATGAAGCACGACGTGAGATTATCCAGCCTTACGTACATGGTGTTCTACCCCTCCGGAGCCAGTCCCTATACAGCGGTGAGCATGCCAGCGGCAGAGACTGACAATAACGGTTTTTATTCATTGAACGCCAACGGGAACATTGACTGGGACAAGACCATAATTTACCACCTTTACTCCGAAGGTGGCGGGACCGCGACATTGCGCCGCACGGTCCTTTATAACAGAGATAATACGCTCACCGACGAAGAGAGATATACCCAACTCGCGGGCGTGGTCACTACCGGTGCTGGAACCGGCAGCTACAGCACCGATACCGGATTCCTGCCCAATGTTAATACCTTCGAGATCTCTTCCGTTTCACCCGTAGTGGATTTTTATGACGCTTCAGCTACCCCGGTCAGGGCCGGAAAGGTGGTTTTCGGATGGGCCAAACTGGATTCGGGAGATCACACCATCAGGTTCGAAGTTACCGGCAAGAACGATCTTTCCGGAGGCTATGATATCGGGATAGATAATATCATGATCGAGCCGGCGGGGGCATCTCGCGAGTTCGAGTATTATGATTCCTCTTATGCGCCAATGGGCAGCATCACCGTGGCTGCAGGTTCTGCCAATCTTGTCACTGACGGAGCATGGAGCAACAACAATTATCTGGAGTTGTCGGCCGGCGGAGTGGGTTCCTATGTCGAGATACAGGACTATTATGATCTTTTGAGGGAATCGGCTTTCGATAACGCCTCGCTGGACAACACTGAAACCACAGGTGACAGGGTGAGGATAGCTCTGGATATACCCCAGGAGGATGAAGAGGGGGACATCACCTGGTACGCTTATGCCGAAGCCGGGGATTCCCAGCAGGAGGGCAGGAACGGTGCGATGCCCGGCGGAGTGACCCCGCCGGTAGCCATAAGAACGGTTGTTTTCCGTGACAGCATCGATGAAAAAGCGGACCTGATCCGGGTCAAATTCAAGTCAGGGTCAAGTGATGCCCTCAACATACACAGCGCTTATATAACTAAAAGGGACGGAAGTTTCGGATCGGACGGGCAGGCCAACCGGAATACCTCGGGACTCGATGTTGAAGAGTTCCACCGTCACCAGCAGCTCTTTTTTAAAGACGATACCGGTTCACCCGTTCCTGATGTGAGTATCCCGGCGGATTCTGAAGTGTGGAGCGTGTGGACGGCCTATCCGTTGAGGACCGACAGCGATTATTTTATCTCGATGAATATACAGGACGCCGGCTCAACGACGACCAAGTACTGGGAAGGGACATCCGGTGTCACGCGCACCTATTATCTGCCTGGCTCATCTTATTCCACCATGGCCGGAGTGCCTGACTGGAGCGGAGAGTCCCCCTCCACAGACAAGAACATTTATATTACCACGAATATCGATACGTGGGACTCATCCGGCAGCGTAGAATCGCATATTTTCGATACTTCCCTGAGCACGCCGATCTATAATCAGGTAAAATGGTCCGAGGACAGCCCAACGGGTACGGAAATAACACTGAAAGCGCGTTCGGATTCGGACGAATACATGGCAGGCGCCACCGACTGGGAAAGCGTGACCGGTTCCACTTCCAATCCCGGAGGATTATCGATCGGAACTGGCAGATACGTGCAGTTCCTTGCCGAGCTTGCCAGTGATCCCTACTGGGAAGTCTCTTCAACGGAGAAGACCTATGAGGAGTATGTTGATGATCAGGTGGACAACTATGCGGTGACGGATTTTCCGGCAGTAAGCGGTACCCCGTATGTTACGGGCGTCTATTCGGTATGGATCGACGATGTTGAAATAGACTGGCCGGGAAGAGAGCGCATCTGTAATGTAACCGGGTACATAGCCAGGAAGAATAATTACGGCCAGGCGAAGATAATAGTTGACGGGGAAGAGCTCGTCAAGATATTGAGCGTGCATGTGGCGACGGAGGACGAGGTGCAGGGCAGGACCATATCCGCTGAGAATTATATAGAAGTACAGCCAAGGAATACGGGCAAATGATCCCGGGAGGCTAAAGATGTATATAAATGGCACCAGGAACATAATGAAAGGGCTCCTCAGGAGCAATACTGGCAGTGTGCTGCCGATAGTTCTTATATTTATAGCGCTCATAGCCCTTAATACCATATCCCTGTCCACCGTTCTACAGCGGGACGTAAGACTTATCCGGAGGATCAAGGACGTGGAGCAGGCCCGGCACATAGCCGAAGCCGGCATTAATCACGCTCTTGCCGATATAAAGGCGAACGGTTTTACCGCAAGGAGTAATTTCACCGGTTCCATGGATACCGGTTCCTACAGCGTTACATATACCCAGTCTGGCGGCAGGCATCTTGTGACATCGGTGGGCACCGTCTCGGGCGTCTCCGATACGGTATCAGCTGAGATAAAGGATAATACGCCTACCGCTTTGAACTTCTTTTCAGCGTCGGGTAACGATATACGCATAAATTCCCTTGTTGCCGGCGCCCGCATCGTGGGGGACATACACGCCAATAACAACGTTTATCTTAAGTCCGGTCCACTTATCGCTTATTTGTACATAACCGGAAGGGTTTCAGCTACCGATACTGTCAAAGAAGGAACTCGTTACGATCAGGGATCATGGGATATCTGGGATAACCATGTTGTTATTAACGGCGATTCCAACGATACCGCCACCGTTTACGAGGACGAAGACAGGGTAACGTTCCCGACTTTTGATTTCACGAAATACCAGCAGCTCGCTGAAGATTCGGGGGACTATTACGACACCGACCAGGAATTCGACGGGGTGAGCCTTTCCCCCGGCAACGGTGTCGTGTTCGTTGACGGGAATGTGGATTTCCGAGGCAACTGTACCCTTAACGGGGGGCTTGTGGCGGACAGGATAAGGATCATAGGTACTTTGACGGTAAATAAGTCCGGGACAAGGAATGTTTTGATGGCCAGAAACGGTAACGTGGGTATATTCGGGCGTCTTTACACCGAAGAAGCTCTTGTATACGCCTCTCAGGATATTATCTCGCTCGAGTTGCTTGCTGATATTGATATAAACGGGATAATGATGGCAAGAAGAGATATCGTGATGTGGAATTTCATCACACTTATCGATTATACCTATGCTTATGTCTCCCCGAGCGATATGTTGGGTGAGGACGGAGAAGCGGTTTTCGAGGTTGTCAGCTTTAACCAGTGATCCAGTTTCCCCTTGACAATAATATCCCCATTTGATAGTATTATTCTAATTATATGGGGGTTTTATTATCTTTCCCCATATAACATTTTATTAATAAAGAACTTATGCAAGTTCGAAACTGAGGAGATACAGGATGTACGCTGTCATAGAACTTAAAGGTTCACAGATAAAAGTTGAAAAGGATACGGTTTTCACGGTAAATCGCATTGAGCCCCGTAAATCGAAAACACTGAAAGTTGATAAGGTACTTTTCGGTAAGAAGGGGAATTCCTACAAGATAGGAAGTCCTTATGTCAAAGGAGCCCATGTTGAATGTGAGATTCTGGGCGATAAAAGGGGCAGGAAGATAAAGGTTTTCAAGTACAGGGACCGGAAAAGTTCCCAGTCGAAAAAGGGGCACCGCCAGGACATTACCGAGCTCAAGGTCAAAGACATACACTTTGAGGACTGAAACCTGGCTCGATCATAATTCAGGGAGAATATCATGGCACATAAAAAAGGACAGGGATCTTCAAGAAACGGGCGCGATTCAAACGCGCAGAGACTTGGTGTTAAAAGGTTTGGCGGTCAGGTCGTAAAGGCCGGAGGTATAATTATCAGGCAGAGGGGCACCCGCTATAAACCTGGCGTGAACGTTGCCAAGGGCAAAGATGATACTCTTTTTGCCAAATGCGCTGGGAAGATCAAGTTCTCCGGTTCCCGGATCGTTAATGTAGTCCCCAGTTAAAGATGCTCATAGATCAAGCAAAGATCTATGTTACCGCCGGTAAGGGCGGTGACGGCTGCAACAGTCTTTACAAGGATATTTTCCACCGTAAGGGTATACCCGACGGTGGTGACGGCGGCTCCGGCGGAGACGTGATCTTCAAGAGCGACACAAACCTTAACACCCTTCTCGATTTCAAATACAACCAGCATTACCGTGCCGATAACGGCAGGAATGGCGGATCCAACCGGAAACACGGCAAAAGAGGGGATGACCGGCTCGTGAAAGTACCAGTAGGCACCATTATCAGGGACGCCGAAACCGACCTGGTCATCAGGGACCTCTCGGCCCCCGATGAAAAGGTTGTGGTCGCCAGAGGCGGCGAGGGGGGCAAAGGAAGCGCCAAACTCGCAGAACCTACCCGGGGTGAAGAGGGAGAGTCCCGAACGCTTTTTCTGGAGCTTAAACTTATCGCTGATGCCGGCATTATCGGCCTGCCCAATGCCGGTAAATCCACGATCGTCTCACGCATTTCAAAAGCACACACGAAGATAGCACCTTACCCGTTCACCACGAAAAGCCCTAAACTTGGAATGGTGAGTATGGACGAGGATTCTTTTGTTGTCGCCGATATGCCCGGATTGATCGAGGGCGCGCATCAGGGAAGGGGGCTGGGCGACAGGTTCCTCAGGCATATTGAGAGGACCTGCGTCCTCGTGCACGTCATTGACATGGCCCCGCTGGACGGGTCGGATCCTGCGGATAACTTTTTTAATCTGGAAAAGGAACTCAAGCTCTACGGGCAAGAAGTTTACGGTAAACCCCGCTTGATCGCTGCAAACAAAATGGATATGCCGGGGGCCGGGGAGAATCTTGAAAAGTTCACCGAATGCGTGAAATCAAAAGTGTGGCCGGTCTCGGCGCTAAGCGGCCAGGGAATAAAGGAGCTCATAGCAGCCATTTACAAAAAGGTGAAAGATGTCAAAGAAGAAGGCGAAGAGGATAACGGTAAAGATAGGGACCAGGGTCCTGACCGACAAGAACAACAGAATTGACAGGGATGTTATAAAGAACCTTTCCCGGCAGATGGCCTCTCTTATGGATAAGGGAATCGAGGTCGTGCTGGTCTCATCAGGCGCGATAGGCGCCGGGTTGGGGCTTTTGGACCTTAAAAAAAAGGGAAGGTCTCTTTCCGAACTGCAGGCCATCGCGAGTGTGGGACAGAACCACCTTATGGACATTTATAATGAGCACCTCGGTAAAAAGGGATATGTCGCCGGACAGATACTTCTCACGCGCGAAGACTTCAATGACCGTAAGAGGTTCCTTAACATAAGGTATACGCTGAACACTCTGCTTAAATACCGCGCGATACCCATAATCAACGAGAATGATTCCATATCGACCGATGAGATCAAGTTCGGGGATAACGATCGCATATCGAGCCTGGTGGCGGACCTTGCTTCTTCTGATATGCTGGTGATCCTTACGGATGTGGAAGGTCTTTATGACCAGAAAGGGAAGCTCATCAGGCACGTTGATCTGGTTACCGGCAAAATAAAGGCTCTTTGCAGGGGCAAGGGATGTGAGGAAAGTGCCGGAGGGATGATATCGAAACTTGATTCGGTCAGGAATGCGGCCCAGGCCGGGATAGAAGGGGTTATCGCAAGAGGTCGTGAGAAGGACGTGCTCTTGAGGGTGGCTGATGGCGAGGATGTCGGCACCAGGTTCGATGCGCACGAAAAACCCCTCAGGGCGCGGAAGAGATGGATTGCGTTCGGCAGGAAACCGCGGGGTAAAGTCATGGTTGACGAGGGCGCGGAGAAAGCCCTCATAGAGAGGAACAAAAGCCTTCTACCCAGCGGGGTGGTCGCCGTCAAGGGCAATTTCGCTGACGGAGATGTTGTAGAAGTAGTGGGAAAGACCGACAGGGTCATAGCGCGCGGACTTTCGAATTACACTTCCGAGGAAATGAAAAAGATCATGGGGAAAAAATCCCAAAGCATCGAAGAGGAGCTGGGATACAAGGACTATGATGAGGTTATTCATCGCGATAACCTGGTCATATTCGAGGAGTCCTGATGCTTATCCGGTCATGTTCCGGTGAAAGAGGCATTAAATGCGGGGCATATACGAAAAAGGTTTTAATGGCAATAATGCCGCGATATCCAAGAAGGCAGCCGTTAATATTTACCAGAAGTTCAGTATAGCGTTCGCCCTCATGAGCGTTATCCCGCTGCTGGCCCTGTTCTATCTGATCACCGGTGAGCTGGGGTCCGTGAACGTGCTTATCGGCAATATCGGTCTTATACTGGCTCTGGCTCTTTTGATATCCCTTCTTGGACTCGTAGAACTGCGGAAAGCCTACCAGGAGAACCTGGTTGACCGGCGGGAGGTCTACAGGTCGGCTAAGATGAGTTCGTTGGGAAGGCTGATAGCCGAGGTGGCGCATGAAGTGAACAATCCTCTTCAGGCTATCCTGGGACGGGCCAGGCTTTCTCTGCTGGAAGGGGGGCACGATAGAGCGACGGAGCAGAATCTCAGGATCATTATCGATGAGTGCAATAAAGCAAAAGAGGTTACACATAAACTGCTCATGTTCTCGGCTCCCAGGAAGAACACCGTGAAGAAGACAGACGTGAACGAAACGGTTGAGACCGCAGTAAAGGTCTTTCGTAACGAATTCCACCGGGAGGACATAAAGATACTGGAGAGATACTCGAAAAAGTTGCCGGAACTTATGATGGATAAATACGAGATCTGTGACGTGGTGGTCCATCTTCTGAAGAATTCGGTTGATGCCATGCCCGCAGGTGGCATCATAAAGGTTGATACGAGAAAAGAGAACGGATACGTGAGGATAGACGTAGCGGACACGGGCGAGGGAATACCCGAGGAGGACATTGAAAAGCTGTTCGACCCGTTCTTCACCAGCAAAGGAGGCGGCAAAGGGGTGGGGCTGTCTGTCTGTTACGGTATAGTTAAAGCGCATGACGGGGACCTGAAGTACAGCAGCATTACAGGCAGAGGCACCATGGCCAGCCTCTTTCTTCCATTGAGGGGTTGAAAACGAGGAAGGGAAAAATGGATCACACGAAGACCATGAAGAGTATAACCGAAAAGGCGCGCAAAGCATCCGCGGTGCTGGGCGTAATGCCCGCCGGATCCAAGAACCGCGTGCTTGTTTCGATGGCAGAAAGCATACACTCCGCCAGGGACAGGATAAAAAAAGCCAATGAGGCCGACCTTGCCGGCGCTGAACAAAAAGGAAAAAGCAAGGCGTTCATTGACCGGCTTGAACTTACCGATAAGCGGCTGGAGGGTATGTCCCGGATGTTAGAGGACGTGGCCGGACTTACTGACCCGGTAGGCACCGTTCTTGAGCAGGTAAAGCGACCCAATGGTCTCATCATCGAGAAAGTACGCGTTCCGATCGGCGTAATAGGCATAATCTACGAGTCCAGACCTAACGTTACTTCCGACTGTATAGCACTGTGCCTTAAATCGGGCAATTCCGTTATACTCAGGGGCGGCAGTGACGCGATAAATACAAACAAGGCTATATACGAGGCCATGGCGACCGCTGCCAGGCAGGAGGGGCTCGACGAGGGGGCTTTCATCCTCGTTGAGGATACTTCACGGGATCTTGTCGATGCCATGCTCAAAGCGACTGGCGGGATAGATCTTATCATGCCCCGTGGAGGCGAATCTCTTATCAATGAGGTCGTCGAAAAAAGCAGGATACCTGTGATAAAGCATTACAAGGGGATATGCCACATATATGTAGACCGGGAAGCGGATCTCGAGATGGCCGAGCGGATATGCTTGAACGCGAAGGTCCAGAGGCCGGGGGTTTGTAATGCGATGGAGACCATGCTCGTCCACGAAGGCATAGCGGATGGGTTCCTGGACTCGATCTGGCGTAAGATGAAGGGCGAGAACGTGAAGTTCAAAGGGTGCGCCAGGACCAGGCAGATACTGCCGGATGAGATCGAGGAGGCTACAGAGGCGGATTATGCCACCGAATGGCTGGATCTTATCCTTAACGTGAAGGTGGTAGCTTCCCCGGAAGAGGCCATGGAACATATCAAAAGATTCGGCTCCGGTCATTCCGATGCCATCGTGACCGAAGATAAGGGCGTCGCGGAAAAATTCCTGAGAGAGGTCGATTCGGCGGCGGTTTATGTCAATGCTTCAACCAGGTTCACCGACGGGGGTGAGTTCGGCAAGGGTGCGGAGATCGGCATATCCACCGACCGGCTTCACGCGCGAGGCCCGATGGGGCTCGAAGAACTTTGTACGTATAAATATATCGTAAGAGGAAGCGGCCAGATAAGGTCCTGATAGGGAGGGATAATGAAGATAGGATTGCTCGGAGGCACTTTCAATCCCATACACACCGGACATCTGATACTCGCCCAGGAATGTTGGTCGCAGCTTGTGCTCGATAAGGTGATATTCGTTCCCGCTTTCATGCCCCCGCACAAGCAGATGGAAAAAGATGTCTCGGCCGCGGACAGACTGAACATGCTGCGAATGGCCCTTGAGGAGGACGACCGATTCGAGATATCTACCTACGAAGTTGACAAGGAAGGCGTCTCCTATTCGATAGACACGGTAAGGTACATGAAGAAGAAATATCCCGATGGCGATATCTTTTTCCTGACAGGCGCCGATTCGGCAGAGAGCCTCTCCATGTGGAAGGAGATCGAAGCCTTGCTCGAGGAGAGCACTTTCGTCATAGCTTCAAGACCCGGATGGGGAGATAACAGCCCCTACGAAAAAAAGATCAAGCGGATAATAATCCCCTCGATCGAGATATCGTCCAGCGACATACGGCAGAGGATCGGGCAGAGGAGCCCCATCGATTATCTTACCCCAAGGCAGGTCGTCAGGTATATCCGCAACAAGGGGCTTTACCGGTAGGAGCTTTCTGAGTTTATAGTGTATTTTGTTCTTATCTTGAACTTTGGGTATGAGTATGATACACTTTACCTATCATGCTCGTTCATTATTAAAATCGTTCAAGGAGGTTTTCCATGGCAGAAGGTTATTGTGTAAAATGTAAGGCCAAGAAGGAAATGAAGGACGCCAAAGAGGTAACCATGAAGAACGGTAGGAAAGCCGTAAAGGGCAAATGCCCCGATTGCGGTACCGGCATGTACAGGATATTGGGAAAATAAATTTTGAATGCTTTCCAGATCGCCCCGACAGGCGGCTTTCAGAGTATATTCATTCGTTAAGTGAAGAAACTAACACCTTTGTCTAAAGCCAGGTTAATTGCGCGCATAGCAGCTGAGAAAAAAGGGGAGAACATCGTGATCATGGACATGAGGCGTGTGTCCATGATGTGTGATTGGTTTGTCCTTGTCAGCGCGGGGTCTTCCAGGCGGATCAACACCATTGCTAATACCCTCCAGAGGGAACTGTCCAAGAAGAAGATCTCCGCCACGCGCGTTGAAGGCAAGCAGAACCAGTACTGGGTCTTGCTTGATTTTAGTGATGTGGTGGTCCATATTTTCCATGAACAGATAAGGGATTTTTACGGACTTGAAAGACTGTGGTCCGATGCTCCAATAGAACGGTTTAACAACAAATGCTTGGTAAAGACCTCTCCAGAAGAATAGCCGAAGCTCTTTTTAAGGCATGCCGGAATTATTTCCAGAAAAACCTACCAGATAAAGATTTCCCGGAAGAAACGGATGTTGCCCTCCAGCTTACACGTGATATTAAGCATGGTGATCTCACTTCCAATGTAGCCATGCGCCTGGCTTCCCGGGCGGGCATGAACCCTGCCCAGCTGGGCAAGGGGATAATTGGCGAGTTCGAACAGCAGAGCCGGAAAGACGGCATATCAGAATTTATCGGTGAAGTGGCGCTTGCCGGAGGGTTCATAAATCTCCGCTTTTCGGAAGACTATTTCCACAAACTCCTTGTCAATATCGAACAGCAGAGGGAAGACTTCGGAAGAAGCGACGAGGGGCATGGCCAGCACGTCAACCTTGAATTCGTAAGCGCCAATCCCACCGGACCCCTGACAATAGCCCACGGCCGCCAAGCTGCGATAGGCGACGCGCTTTCCAGGATACTCCGTTTCATGGGGTATCAAGTAACAAATGAATACTATCTGAACGATTACGGCAGGCAGATACGCCTTCTCGGGGAATCCGTCAAGGTTCGCTACCGGAACCTGTGCGGCAGGCAAGAGGATATGCCTGAGGACGGTTATATGGGTGATTACATCATCGATATCGCCAGAGAGATAAAGGAGCAAAAGGGCGAGGCCATGCTCGGAGATGATCGGCAGACTGACCGGTTCTTCCAGGATCACGCGGTAAAATACATGATGGGCCTTATCGAGAAGGACCTTGAGGATTTCGGAGTGAGCTTTGATACATGGACCAGCCAGGCCGGGATAGAAGAGCGTAAAGAGGTCGAACAGGCCCTTTCGCTCCTTGAGGAAAAAGGATATATATATGACAGTGAGGGGGCCAGATGGTTCGCTTCAAGCCGGCTGGGCGATGACAAGGACAGGGTCGTTGTCAAAAGTGACGGCTCTTATACGTACCTGGCACCCGACATAGCGTATCACATGGATAAATACAGCCGTGGCTACACAAAGCTCATAGATCTATTGGGCCCTGATCACCACGGATACATAAAACGCATGAAAGCGGCCGTTCAGGCTCTGGGGCATGACAGATCCAGCCTGGACATACTGATAGTCCAGCTTGTCACCCTCTTGAGGGGCGGCGAGGCCGTTTCGATGTCGACCCGCAAGGGCGAATTCATAAGCCTGCGGGAGATACTCCAGGAGATAGGAAAGGACGTTACGCGTTTTTTCTTTCTTTCCAGGCGGCTTGACAGCCATCTCGATTTTGATATTGAGCTGGCTAAAAAGGAATCGGCGGATAACCCCGTCTTCTATATGCAGTACGCGCACGCGAGGATCTGCAGCATAAAGAAACATCGTGAAGAGAAACTGCCGGAGCTGTCCTTCGAGAGCACTCAATTGGAACTGCTTAAGGAAAAGCAGGAAAGGGCTCTCATGCGCAAGCTCGGCGAGTTTCCGTTCGCGGTCAAGGCGAGCTGCGAGGCGCTTGAGCCGAACCGCCTGATAGTTTATCTCAACGAGCTGGCGCGCAGTTTCCATTCTTTTTATACCGAGTGCCGTGTGGTCTCCGATGACGAAGAGCTTTCCAAGGCGAGGTTAATACTCGTTGAATGCGTCCAGATAGTCCTTGCTAACGGGCTCGGTCTTCTGGATATCGCTCTTCCTGAGAAGATGTGAGGAACTTAATTATTCCCTGGCCTTTCTAAACGGAACCATTTTATATGTTCGATTCCCTTAAATTCTACGTCAATGAAACTGTCGATCCTGGGGAAGTGGTGCGTCTTTTGGACAACTACGGCTATACCCGATGCCGGAAGGTGTCCACTGAGGGGGACTACAGCGCCGTGGGGGAGATATTCGTCATATACCCGGTAACCTTCGAGTATCCGGTGAGGGTAGACCTTACCGAAGGCAAGGTGAGGTCCATTAAAAGCGTGGACCTTGTCTCATTCAAGACCATCACCGAGCACAAGGGTGTCATAATACTTCCCGTGGGCGTACTCAGGAAGACAAGGGTGAAAAAGGAGCCCATAGAGATGGCCGAACAGCCCATCGATTCCTTCGTGGATATCGAACCGGGTGATTTCGTGGTTCACATCGATTACGGGATAGGCAAATATCTGGGCATGCAGCGGATGAGGCGCGACGGCAAGTTCCGGGACTATTTCGTTCTGGAATACCGCGACGGTGACAAGCTTTACGTAAAGAACAGCGAACTCCACAAGCTTCAGAGGTATATTTCCTTTCACCGCCGACCGCCGAGGCTTAACCTCTTAAGGGGCAAGGGCTGGGCCGCTGCCAAGAAAAAGGCCACAAGGGGCGCCGCCAGGAGGGCAAAGGACCTTTTGAACCTGCAGGCGAAAAGGGAAAGCGCAACCGGATACGTATTCAGCAAGGATACCGACTGGCAGCAGGAAGTGGAGGAAGCTTTCCCCTATAAAGAGACGCCCGACCAGCTTAAAGCCACCAGGGACGTCAAACGCGACATGGAAAGCCCCAGGCCCATGGACCGTCTTTTATGCGGTGATGTCGGCTACGGTAAGACTGAGGTCGCTTTCAGGGCTGCTTTCAAGGCTGTAATGGACAACAAGCAGGTCGCATTCCTTGTTCCCACCACCATCCTTGCCGAGCAGCACATGAACACTTTTTCAAGAAGATGCAAAGGTTACCCGGTCAATATAGAGATGCTCAACCGGTTCAGGACCCAGGCGGAACAGACGCGTATCGTCAATAACCTCAGCGAGGGCAGGATAGATGTTATCATCGGCACTCACAGGCTTCTTTCGCCGGATGTCAAGTTCAAGGACCTGGGTCTTCTTATAATCGACGAAGAACAGAGGTTCGGCGTAAAGCACAAGGATAAGATAAAACGCATGAGGGTCGATGTTGACATACTCACTCTCACGGCGACCCCGATACCCAGAACGCTGTATCTTGCGCTCATGGGCGGCAAGGATATCTCTGTTATCGAAACTCCGCCTCTTGAGAGGATACCTGTGGAGACCGAAGTGGTAAGTTACGACAAGAAGATCATACGCGACGCGCTTAAAAGGGAGCTGAAAAGAGGAGGGCAGGCCTATTACGTGCATAACAGGGTGGATACGGTAGATAAGGTAGCTTCCGATGTCAGCAGGCTGGTTCCCGAGGCCGAACTTGTCGTGGCCCATGGACAGATGAGCTCCCGTACTCTCGAGCAGACTATGCTCAAATTCATAAAAGGTGAAATAGACGTTCTGGTGTGTACCACTATCATCGAATCGGGAATTGATATACCGAACGCCAATACCATGATAATCGATAATGCCGACAAGTTCGGTCTGGCAGACCTTTACCAGCTGAAAGGCCGCATCGGCCGGTTCGATCGCAAGGCTTACGCTTATCTTGTCGTCAAAGACCTTTCTACCTTGACCCACGAAGTGCAGACAAGGCTCAACGCCATAAAGAAATATCAGCAGCTCGGTTCGGGCTTCAAGATAGCCATGAGGGATTTGGAAATGAGAGGAGCTGGGAACATCCTGGGCGTCGAGCAGAGCGGGTTCATAGACCAGGTGGGATTTGACCTTTACTGCCGGCTGCTCAAGGAGGAGATAACGCATCTGAAGAACAAGGGATATACCTACGAACCCGGAGGTGCCGGTTAAATCTGCTTGAAGGCTTAACCTTATTCTGATATCATAATCAATGTAACTGACCGGGTAAAACCATAATTATGCTTATAAATAAATATTCCATATCCATATCGGCGGTTCTTTTGTCGTGTTTAGCGTTTTGTTTCTCAGGATGCACCGGTGGGTCCGAAAAGGGGACTGTAATAGCCAGTATAGGTTCCTCTGAAATAACCCTTGATGATCTCAACGAAAGGATATCCAACCTTCCGCCAAGATACCGCCAGATAGTACAAAAACGCAAAGATGAGTTCCTTGAAGAGATAATCAATGACAAGCTGTTGTACCAGGAAGCGGTCAGATCGGGACTTGCCAAGGAGAAGGACGTCCAGGAAGTCATTCAACGGGCCAAAGAGAAGATACTCATAGCAAGGCTCCTGAAAGATCGAGTAGAAGACCCGATAGAGGTCACAGATGAAGAGATACTGGAATTCTACAACACCAATAATGACAAATACATGACTCCGGAGATAATGAGAGTATCACACATACTCGTTCCATCCGAGGCTGAAGCCGAAGCGATACGCGCTCGTATAGCTTCGGGTGAGGATTTCGAGGCTATCGCCAGGGCCAAATCGGTGGACCCTACAGCCCAGAGAGGAGGCGATATCGGTTATTTCCCCAAGGGACAGTTGATGCCGAAGTTCGAACAGGCCTGCGCAGAGCTGGATGTTGGCGAGGTGAGCGGGGTGGTAAAGACAAAGCTGGGGTACCACATAATAAAGCTCACCGACAGGAAACCGCCCGAACTAAGGCCGCTTGACCAGGTGAAGGATGATATTATCTCAAAGTTGAGAACTATCGAGAAGCAGCAGAGATTCAATGAACTAATGACCGAGCTCAGGGAGAAGACCAGCATAAAGATTAACGAGGAGGCCCTGGCCGGTGATTACACGACAGAAGGCGACGTACGAACAGAATAAAACCTATTAAAGGAGGACGTTATGCAATTGGCTGAACTGTTAAAATATCTGAGAACAGCCGTTTTCGGCATATTCGCCGTCGCGCTTTGCGCTACTGCCGATGCGGTGGTCGATAAGGTCATCGTTGTTGTCAACGATGAAGTAGTAACACAAAGGGAGTTCGACAGGATGTTCATCCCGGTCAAGCGCAGTTACGAAGCTAATTTTAAGGGCGCGGAACTCGAGAGGCGCGTAGAAGCCGCGCGCAAGGGACTTCTTGAGCAGCTCATCAACTCAAAACTCGCTGTCAGCCTTGCGAAAAAAGACAAGATCAAAGTGGACGAGGATGAAGTCCAGGACCGCATAGATACAGTCAAGGAATATTACGCCTCTGAAGAAGAGTTTCTTCAGGCTCTTGACGATAAAGGGACTAATCTTACCGAGTTCAAGAAAGAGATCCGCGACCAAATGCTTGCCCAGAAACTCGTTGAAAAAGAGGTCGCCTCGAAGATAGTGATAACTCCCGGGGACCTTCAGGAGCTTTATACAAAGAACAGGGACAAGCTCATAGCGCCTGAAGCGGCTAAAGTGAGAAGTATAATGATACGCAAAAAGGATGTTGCCGGTGACGAGTCAGGCAGGCAGAAGATGAAAGGTATCATAGAGCAGCTTGATGAAGGTAAGGATTTCGCTGATATGGCCAAAGAGGTCTCAGAAGGACCTTATGCGCAGAACGGTGGCGATATGGGATATGTTCCAAAGGGACAGACCCTGCCGGAGATAGACGAAGCCATCTTTTCCCTTGGGGAGAACGAAAGGTCCAGAATGATCGAAAGCCCGGTGGGATATCACGTTTTCCTTGTTGAGGAAGTAAGAGAATCCCGTCCGCTCGAGTTCGATGAAGTAAGCGATTTCCTAAGGCAGCAGCTTTACGGCAAGAGGTTCCAGGAAGAGCTTGTAAAATGGCTCGAAGAAAAACGAAAAGATGCTTATATCTCCTACAAATAAGCCCCAGATATTCATTACCATGGGGGATCCCTCGGGCATCGGACCTGAGGTCATAGCAAAATCAATGGCAAGCCCTGCTCTCAAAGGGCTTGCTGTTTTTATAGTGTTCGGTGACATGGATGTCATGGCGCGGGCCGCTGAGACGTTCGGTAGAGGCTCGTTCAGATTAAGAAAACTGGAAAACACCGAAAGCCAGGCCGATCCGGACGAAGAGGCCGTCAACATAATAGATCCGGGTCCGCCTCTGGCCAATTCGCGATATGGTCAACCGACGAGGGGGGGAGCCGAAAAAACCCTCAGCTGTCTGGATGCGGCAGTGGATATTATGAGAAGAAGTTCCGCCGAGACCCCGAAGGCGCTGGTGACAGCCCCGGTCAACAAGGAAAAGATCGCCGAAATACATCCCGGTTTCGTGGGGCATACCGAGCATCTTCAGAAGGCTTACGGGTCCGCTCTGGTTACCATGGTGCTGGTCGGTGAAACCCTGCGGGTGGTACCCGTAACAAGACATATACCACTCAGGGAAGTGGCGTCAGCGCTTTCAGTCGACCTTATCGCCGACACCTTGGAGCAGGTCGCATCGAACAGACGCATGATCACTGGCGGCGAGGATGCAAAGATCGCTGTTGCAGCTCTGAACCCGCACTGCGGGGAAGGTGGCAAGATAGGCACCGAAGAGATAGACGTGATCGCGCCCGCTGTTGAGAGGGCCCGTAAATTTTACGAGAATATCGAAGGCCCCGTATCGGCTGACGTGGTTTTTTATAAAGCGCTGCAGAAAAAAGTCGATATCGTCGTATCAATGTACCATGACCAGGGTCTTTCCCCTTTTAAGATGGTTGATTTTGATAACGGGGTCAACATGACGCTGGGTCTGGGGCACGTGAGAACTTCACCGGACCACGGGACCGCGTTCGACATAGCCGGCAAGGATCAGGCCAGTTCTTCTTCAATGGAACAGGCGATCCGGCTCGCAGTCCGCGCGATAAGTACCGCCTAGAGCATTTTCCCGGAAAAATGGACCTTAAAGAATTAAGACAGATATGGAGAGAACACCGTTTCGATCCCAAAAGATCCCTCGGGCAGAACTTTCTCATTGATAATAACGTGAAAGAGAAGATCCTTAACAGCCTGTCCCTGGTGGAAAACTCGACCGTCATAGAGATAGGCCCGGGTTTCGGTATCATGACCTTCGAGCTGGCTGGTATGTGCGGTCGGCTCATAGCCGTGGAAAAGGACTCGAAAATATGCGATATAATGAAAGAGCTTTTCGATGAGAAGGATAATATCGCTGTCATTAACGCGGACGTCCTTGAGACGGACCTGTGCGCTCTGGCGGGCAAGGCCGGGAAGGTGACCGTTTACGGCAATATCCCGTACTATATTTCCACGCCCATCGTGCAAAAATTGATAGAGAGCAGAATCTGCGTGGGAAATGCTTATCTGGTCACGCAGGAGGAACTCGCTAACAGGATGGTAGCATCTCCCGGTTCGAAGGAGTACGGTTCCTTAAGCTGTTTTGTTCAGTTTTATGCCAGGTGCAAGAAACTGTTCAGGATCAATAAAAACTGTTTTTTTCCCAGGCCCAAGGTCAATTCAAGTTTACTTTCTTTCACAATGCTTGAAGAGCCCAGCGTCCGGGTAAATGATTCGGTGCTTATGTTCCGAATAATACGCAAAGCCTTCTCCCAGAGGAGGAAAAAAGCAGTGAATTCACTTTCCAGCGGTCCATTTCTCCCGGTCGAAAGAAGCACATGGCAGGAGGCGTTTGTCTCTTGCGGGATCGATCCGGCAAGCCGCGCGGAGGTTATCTCCCTCGAAGATTACGCCAGGTTATCTGATCTAGTAGGGACTTTATTATAGCACATACGTTATATTGACTTTTATATATTAATATGATAGGGTAGGGTCAATATGGATAAAAAGGTCAGTAAAAAAAGGATCACCGAGCAGACCGTCCGTTATGTGGCGGCTCTTTCCAGGATCGAGCTTGATGAGGCGGAAACGGCCAGTTACAAGGACCAGCTTTCGGATATCATAGGTTATATCGAACAGCTTGGCGAAGTTGATACTGACAACACTTTGCCCACGACCCATGTTCTCCCTTCGATGAAGAACGTTTTTCGTGAAGATGAGCTGAAAGAATCCCTTTCTCCGGATGAATTCCTGGGTAATGCTCCGGAAAAACACGGGAACTTTTTCAAGGTGCCTCGTATAATACAAAGTTCATAAGATGCAGGACATCCTATCCAGTTTCGAACATTACCATAAGTGGCTGAGGGAACACGAAGAGCCTGTCGCTGAAACGGCGGGTTTTCTTACTGACAGGATAAGGCAGATCGAACCGGACATACACGCTTTTATCCGACTGGACAAGGAGAGGATCGTGTGCAGGGGCCGTTCGCTTGATGAGAGGTCTCAAGGAGGTGCTCTGTGGGCCGTGCCGGTAGCTATCAAGGATAATATATGCATAAAAGGCGAGCTTACCACGTGTGCTTCACACATTTTGGATGGTTTCAGGCCGCCGTACAATGCTACGGTCATCGAAAAACTGCTTGCTGAGAACGCGTTACTCTTTCCCGGGGCGAACATGGATGAGTTCGCTTTCGGTTCTTCCTGCGAAACATCCTTTTACGGCCCTACCAGAAACCCTTGGGACCTTTCCAGGATACCCGGCGGTTCCAGCGGCGGATCCGCAGCATCTGTTGCCAGTGGCGAAGTGGCCGCTGCGCTGGGATCTGATACGGGCGGTTCGATAAGGCAACCGGCCGCGATGTGTGGTGTGGTGGGGTTCAAACCGACCTACGGGCGCGTCTCCCGTTACGGGCTTATAGCTTTCGCTTCCAGCCTGGACCAGATAGGTCCGATAACCCGAAACATCTCTGATTGCGCTAGGATGCTAGAAGTAATATCCGGTTATGACGCGAATGACTCCACTTCCGTTGATAGTCCTGTTCCCAAGTATACTGAAAGTCTGGGCAAACAGATAAAAGGCATGACTATCGGTCTGCCGGAAGAGTACATGGGAGAAGGCATCGACGAAGATGTCCGACGGAGCGTTACCGAGTCTGTGGATGTCTTGAAGAGGCTCGGCGCCAAAATAATCGATATTTCACTGCCCCATACCAAATACGCCGTTAGCTGTTATTATATAATCGCCCCAGCCGAAGCCAGTTCCAACCTCGCACGGTTCGACGGGGTCCATTACGGCTATAGAAGCCCGAAGTCGGATGACCTGATAGATATGTATGTCAACTCAAGGAGTGAAGGCTTCGGGAAAGAGGCGAAAAGAAGGATACTTCTTGGGACATATTCTCTCAGCAGCGGTTATTACGACGCGTATTATCTTAAAGCTCAGAAGGTGCGCACGAAATTATCCCAGGATTTCGACAGGGCGTTCTCCGAATGTGATTGCATCGTTACTCCTACGGCGCCTAACACGGCGTTCAAGATAGGCGAACGCATGGATGATCCCCTCATGATGTATTTATCAGATGTATTTACTATCCCGGCGAATCTTGCCGGATTGCCCGCGGTTTCCGTTCCCTGCGGCCAAGATCGGAACGGTATGCCCGTTGGTCTTCAGTTGATGGCCCGGCCCTTTGACGAGGAAGCCTTGATAAAGGTTGCACATGCTTTTGAAAGCGAAACAGCGTATCACAAGATGTTCTCAGGAGGTTGCGGATAGATATGTCGGATATTTACGAAACAGTTATAGGGCTTGAAGTCCATGTTCAGCTTTCCACAAGGACCAAGGCTTTTTGCGGTTGTAGCACGGCTTTCGGGGCCGAGGCCAACACGCAGGTCTGCCCGGTTTGTCTGGGGCTTCCCGGTGTGCTGCCCGTTTATAATAAAAAAGCCTTTGAATACGCCTTGAAGGTAGCCATGGCGCTTGAATGCGATATCCAGAAGACCGTCAAGTTCGACCGAAAGAATTATTACTATCCGGACCTTCCGAAGAACTATCAGATAAGCCAGTATGACATGCCTCTTGCGTATAACGGCAAGATAACCATAGAGGACGAAGAGGAAGGCTCTATTGATATAGGCATAACACGGGCTCATCTGGAAGAGGACGCGGGAAAGCTCATGCATGATGAACAGCAGGCTTTCAGCTATGTTGACCTTAACCGGACCGGGACACCTCTTCTCGAGATCGTTTCAGAGCCGGACATAAGAAGTCCGGAGCAGGCCTATGAGTACCTGAAAGCGCTGAAACAGACCATCAAGTATCTGGATGTATCCGACTGCAACATGGAAGAGGGAAGTCTGAGATGTGATGCCAACGTATCTCTTCGCAGGAAAGGCTCCGAGAAGTTCGGCAGCAAGGTGGAGATAAAGAACCTTAATTCCTTCAAGGCTGTCAGGGACGCCCTGGTATTCGAACAGTTGCGACAGGAAGAAGCCCTCGAGGAGCAAGAGAAGGTGATCCAGCAGACCCGGCTGTGGAACGAACAGAAGAACGTTACCGAGCCGATGAGGACGAAAGAAGAAGCCCAGGATTACCGGTATTTCCCGGACCCGGACCTGGTTCCTTTTGAAGTAGCTCCCGAGGTGTTGGAGCGGGTGCGACAGTCCATGCCGGAACTGCCCCGACGCAGGAAAGAACGCTTCGTTAACCAGTACAGGCTTTCCGAAAAGGATGTGGAAGTGCTCACTTCCGAGAAACCTCTCGCGGATTTTTATGAAGCTGTTGTCTCAGAATATAATGACCCTCAGGCGGTCTGCAACTGGGTCAAGGGCGAGATAATGATGCATATCAAGGACCGCCCCAAGGGCATAGAGGACCTTGGCTTGAAGCCAGGACACCTGGCGAGTATCATAGAAATGTCCAAAAAGGGCAAGATAAGCGGACTGGCCGCAAAGGAAGTCCTTCGCGAGAACCTGGATAGCGGCAAGGACCCTGAAATGATCGTGAAGGAAAAGGGGCTAGAACAGGTTTCCGATAAGGGTGAACTTGAAAGTATCGTGGTGAAGGTCATTGAACAGAACGAGAAATCGGTCAATGATTATAGAGGCGGCAAGGAGAACGCTTTAAGTTATCTGGTGGGGCAGGTGATGCGCCAGACAAAAGGCAAAGCTAACCCCAAGCTGGCCGGAGAAATGCTCAGGAAAAAGATCACTGGATAATTCCTAAGGATCGGAGAACCCATGAAATCAAAATTCGTATTAGTGTTAACTGTATTAGTGGTCGCCTTCTCTGCGGTTTCCCAATTGAGGGCCGCTGAGGATGATGCGGGTCTGTTGGACGATACCAAGGAGCTTTTCAAGCAGATCCAGCTTTTCGCCGATTCGATCACGCTGATAAGCACCGATTATGTCGAACCCGTCAAAGCCAAAGACCTTGTTTACGGTGCCATAAGGGGCATGATGGACACATTAGACGGGTACAGCCAGTTCCTTGATCCGGAAAGTTTTCAGGAGATCACCGAAGAGACAAAAGGCGAATTCGCCGGTATCGGCATTGAAGTGGGCGTGAGGGAGAATATCCTGACGGTTATAGCGCCTATTGAAGATACCCCTGCGGCCAAGGCGGGCATGGAGGCTGGTGACAAGATAGTCAAGATCGACGGTAAGATAACCCGGGACATGACACTCGATGAGGCGGTGGAACTTCTCCGGGGCAAGCCCGGGACCGAGGTGGTCATAACCGTTATCCGGGAGCGCACCGAAGAAGTGCTTGACTTCAAGATCAAAAGGGATATTATCAAGCTCAAAAGCATATCCCAGAGCAGGATCATAGAGGAGGATATCGCCTACATGAAGATAGAGGAATTCCAGGAACGTACCGCCCGGGACCTCCGCGGCAACATAAAACGGTTGCGCGAAGAAGGGGCCAGGAGCCTCATAATAGACGTCAGGAACAATCCGGGAGGTCTTCTGAACGCTTCGGTCGAATCGGCGGACGAATTCCTTCCCTCGGGCGCACTGATAGTTTATACCGAAGGCAGGGATCCGGAGAAGAGGACGGAGTTCAAGTCGAAAAAGAGATCTGATTTTGATGATCTTGAGCTTGTGGTCATTGTAAACAAGGGCTCTGCCAGCGCTTCGGAGATATTCGCCGGCGCTATAAAAGACAATAAAAGGGGCCTGGTGCTGGGAGAGATGACCTTTGGTAAGGGGTCGGTCCAGACCGTGATACCGCTAAAAGACAAATCCGCTCTTCGCCTTACCACTTCGGCGTATTTTTCCCCTTCTGGCAAATCCATAAGAGAGAAGGGTATTGAACCGGATATTTATGTCAAAAGAGAATATCCGGATAAGAAAAAACAGGATAAAAAGCCCGAGCAGGAGAAGGTCGAGCGCTTGTTCAGCAAGGTCAAAAGCGAAGAGGGGCCTGACGAGGAGAAGGCTGAGGAAGAAGATAAGACCGATGAGAAGAAAATCGATCCGCTGCTGCTTGAGGATAACCAGTTGCACGCGGCGGTCAACATACTCAAGGGCATGGGCATCTTTGAAAGTTACAAAACATCCGGCAGATCAGACGCCGATCAGAACGAACAGAGCGAAGAGTGATCGCTTTTACAGAAGCGTTCGTTCCTGATATTTTTCCAGGACAGGGGAGAATATGTATCGAAAGGTTCTATTTATAGCAGCGGCAGCGCTGATCTCAATAGCGATATTCGTCACCGTATTCAATATGGTGAAGAGGCGCTTTGTGCGGCCTCAGGCCACTCATCCCGGGAAAGCGTATGTATACGAGGGGCGGGAAGATCTTCCTGCTGTGGCTCTTGTTCTGGATGACTTCGGCTACACGAAAAGAAATCTCAATGGAGTAAGGGAACTGGGAATCCCTTTGACGCTTGCGGTTCTGCCTAATACCCCGTATTCGGCCGCAGTGTGTTCCTTTGCCGAAGCCAACGGCATGGAGGTCATCTTGCATATGCCTATGGAGCCGGAAAGTGACGCTGTAGCCCTGGAGAAGGATACTTTGTCATCCGAAATGGAACCGGAGGAAGTGACCGGCATCATTGAAAAGGCTTTCAAGTCTGTCCCTTCCGCCAGGGGGATGAACAATCACATGGGTTCAAAGGCTACAAGGGACAGCAGTTTCATGCGGGTGGTCCTTTCCGACCTCAAAGACCGGGATATGTTCTTTTTGGACAGCAGAACCTGCCGGGGTGGGGTGTCCGAAGACATAGCGTTACAACTCGAACTGCCTTATCTGAAAAGAGACGTCTTTATCGACAATGAGCTGGAGCGGGAAAAGATAAAAAAACAGCTGGCAAGGATAGAGAAAATGGCCTTGGGCGGGTCGAATGTCGTGGCTATAGGTCATGACCGGACCATGACCATCGAAGTTCTCGATGAAGTGGTCCCGCAAATGCGAAAAAATGGTATTAGATTCGTGACACTTTCAGAGATGATGGAGGAGAATGCTGGTTCTGGGCATTGAGACTTCTTGCGACGAGACTGGAGCGGCCCTGGTGGAGGACGGAAAGGTCCTTTCGAATGAGGTGTCTTCAAGCGTACACCTGCATTCAAGGTACGGCGGGGTAATACCTGAGATAGCTTCAAGGTTCCATACTGAATATATCTATAAGGTCACTGAGAAGGCCTTAAGCGATTCTGGCAGGGCTATCGGGGATATCGACCTGGTTGCCGTTACCCAGGGGCCGGGGCTGCCCGGTTCCCTGCTCGTGGGCATATCTTTTGCGAAAGCCCTGAGCTTTGCTTTGGATATTCCCCTCATCGGGGTGGATCATCTCCAGGCGCACATGCTGTCATGTTTTCTGGGGTATGGTCAGGGAGTTATGGAAGAATCGATATACCCTTTTGTGGGGATGGTGGTCTCGGGCGGTCATACAAGCATCTATTACTGTGAAGGCCTTGAGGATTACACCGTACTTGGAAGGACCAGGGACGACGCAGTAGGAGAAGCTTTTGATAAGGTCGCGAAGGTCATGGACCTGGGGTATCCAGGCGGTCCTGTGGTCGAAAAAAGAGCTCGGGGAGCGGACCCCAAAAAAGCGATACTCTTTCCCAGGGCTCTTATGAAGGATGAGAATGACCTTGATTTCAGCTTCAGCGGAATAAAGACAGCGGTAATGTATTACTGGCGCGATTGCGATAGATCCGATAAAGAAAAGGACAGGATCTGTTATTCTTTCCAGGAAGCAGTGGTGGATGTTATTGTGGAAAAGCTCGGCAGGGCGATAAGGTCTACCGGCGCCGGGAAAGTCGCCGTAGGTGGCGGTGTTGTGAACAACCACGTTCTGCGGGAGAAGCTTATCGGGCGATGTCGTGAGGAAGACGCGGAGTTATTCCTTCCGCAAAGACAGTATTGCGCCGATAACGCCGCGATGATAGCGGCTTTGGGGGAAGCATTGTTCAGTGATGGGCAACGGGCGGACCTTTTTCTTAATGCCACGCCCGGAAGATCTTAGTTGGAGGAGGAAGTATGATGTCGAACCTTGATATATTGATCAGGCTGATAGTTTCGGTAGTATTGAGCGGTTTGGTCGGAATAGAACGGGAGATTCACGGGCGTGCGGCGGGTCTTCGCACGCATATACTGGTGAGTGTCGGTTCTACGCTTTTTATGATATGCTCGATTCTGGTGGCGGATAACTACAGTGATGTAGGAACTGTTGATCCTGCGAGAATAGCGGCCAATGTCGTAACCGGCATAGGTTTTCTCGGAGCGGGAGCGATCATCCGTTACGGCGCGTCGATAAGGGGGCTTACCACCGCCGCGAGCATATGGGCTATAGCGGCGATCGGTCTGGCGGCGGGGGCCGGGCTCTACATGGCTGCGTTGATAACGACCCTGGTAGTAATTATGGTTCTTATACTTTCGAGGCTTGAGGAGAGAATGGAGCTGAAGCAACCGGGTAAACGTCTTTTCGTCAGGCTGCAGATGGAAAGTGATACTCAGGAAAAGGATATCAGGAAAGTCGTGGATGCTTTCGAGGGCAGGGCCAAGAGGTGCAAGACCAAGATACTGGAAGAGGAAAAATGCAAAGTGTTGATCCTGGACGTTCTGGTGGAAAGAGCATATTACAGGGATATAGCCGCTGAGATATCGCTTCTTCCCGGGGTGGAAGAGGTGGTGTGGAAATAGCAAAGTTTACAGGAAGCGCCGCTACGGGTATAATATATTTGATAAAACAAAGACAAGGAGGCAGGTAATGAGAAAGAAAAAACATGATTCTAAACAGCAGTCGGAGGAAAAAGTGCTCGATGTGCATGCCGGTATGCAGGGCACATTGAGGTTCGATGATCCGGTAAATCTCCGCATCAACGGTAAGTTCGAAGGCACACTGGATACCAAGGGCATGCTAATGGTAGGCCAGAAAGCCGACATCAAGGCAAATATAACCGGGGAAAGTGTTTCCATAGCCGGCAATGTCATCGGTAACATCAAGGCCCTTAAGTCGCTGAAACTTGAAGCCACCGCAAAACTCGACGGTGATATCGACACGCCCCTTTTATCCATCCAGGAAGGTGCCATACTCAACGGCAACCTGAGCATGGGCAGGACCTCTTCGCAGAGCAGTTCTTCCCGCGGGGACTGGATGAACATCAACCAGCTTGCCAAATATCTTGAAGTTGATGTGAATAAGGTCAATGAATGGGCCAATAGCGGCATGCTTCCGGCTGCCAAGGAGGGAAGCGACTGGGTGTTCGACAAGTCGAAAGTGGACCAGTGGATCTCTGAAGGGAAAGTAAAGGTGTAATATGCCCGAAAAGATGATGACCTTGCGTGAGCTGTCCGATTACCTTGGCGTCAGCGAGGAGAAGATAACTTCTCTTGTTGAGATGCAGGTTATAACCGCATACAAGATAGGCGGTGAACTTCTGCGTTTCAGGAAAGACCAGATAGACGCGATACAGTCTGAGATCTATTCCAGGGTTAAGGATGCCGATCGAATAAAGGTAAGCGATGCCAGGAGGAGCGCCAAGGAGCGTGCCAGAGGCATCGACAGGGCTGCTTTTAACGTAACATTAGGTGATCGTCTTTCTGATTTCTTGTATTTCAACGATTTCTACATATTCTCAGGTGTTCTTATCGTCATACTGCTGGCGATCATATTCTTGGGTTGATAAGCGCTGATCCAGTCGGATGGAGTTCTCGGGACGTTAGGATTACCATCCTACCTTTGTAGTAGCATGAACCGAAAAGATAAATGAAGTATAGACTGATCCTACCGGTAGCTCTTGTCTTGATGGCCGTGTTCTTTTGTGTTCTGTGCTTTTCCGATACGGTCATTCTTAAAAATGGCAAAAAGCTCAAAGGTCTTATAATCAGCGAGTATAAGGACCGGATAATATTGTCGACCGCTGAAGGGGAAAGATCGATTATGAAATCCTCTATCCGTTCGGCGGTTTACAGCGAGGAGAAAAAGGCTCTTTTGCAGAAGGCAAGGAACCAGTTCAAGAGAAGACAGTATCTTGGAGCCTATTATTCGTACAAACAGGTCCTTGAGCTTGATCCTGATCTGCGTGAAGCACGGGAAAAGACCGAATACCTGAGGAATCTTCTTGAAACTCGTACCCGAGAGCAGGTAGAGCAGGGTTTAGAGCGCAAGAACGAACATGCCGGCACCGGTGAGTATCTTTCCGTTGCCGAAAGGCTTCTAAATGAACTCGGGCTGGTGCTCTCTGGCGGGAAGAGTTTCGTCGTGGTGCGGCAGGTCCGGTCCGACGCTCCAGGGCAGATCAGCTCCAGCGTGAAAAAAGGCGACAGGATCGTTTCGGTCTGGTCGGATAATACCGGGCATATGGACGCCAGGGAGGTCGGCCAGATGCTTCTTTTGCCCGGAGAGGTTAAGATGACAGTGGAACGGGAGGTAGCATTGCGCCTTAATTCCTCAAGAGCGCTCTTTGCCAGGGACAAAAAGATAACTGGAGCGACCTTCCGTCTGGAAAAAAGGGGTATCGTGGTTTCTTCGGTAGTTGACGGAGGTCCGTTTGACAAAGCCGGTATCAATAAGGGGGACCTTATTTACAGCATAGACGGAGAGAGGACCAGATACATGCCTTTTAAGCGTTTCTATCAGACCATCAGAGATAATCAGAAAAAGCGGATAAGCGTTACCGTAAGACGCCAGATCGAGTTCTGGCACGAGAGCGCTGGAGAGTGAGCGCGATCTTGTCCGGGAAAGGGGAGTAAGCCAGATGTCTACGATAAGGAAAAGAACTAGGCTGTTTATAGCACGGAGGTTCCAGATAAGGTATATCAGCCTTATACTTGTTTTTATGTTTTCTACGGCCATCGTCACCGGGTATATGGTATATGTTACTACCTGGGTTATGTTCGGGGAGAAGCTCGCAGCGGTTTATCCTCAGGGTCTTCTGCTTGATATCGTCAAGAAGGTCAACATGGTCTTGCTCCTCCGGCTGCTTTTGCTGACCCCTCTGGTCATTCTCATAGGACTTATCCTTTCCAACAGGATAGCCGGTCCCATTTACAGGATTAAGAGGTTTCTCAGGCATATCGCCGCCGGGAATTACGGAGAGAGCTTAAAGCTCAGGGAGAAGGACGAGCTGCAGGATGTCGCCGATTCTATAAATCACCTTGTTTCCAGGCTATCCTCAGAGCAGAAAAGGCGCCGCGAAAGAGTGAACAAGCTTAAAAGCCGCACGGGAGAACTTAAAAATCTACTTGTTTCCGGCGAGTGCGATAAAGAAAGGATCCTGGCCCAGCTTGATCAGATAAGCGAAGAGCTCGACAGGTTCCAGTAAGGTCTGCTTAAAATTATTTGCTTGACATAAATATGTTTATATATATAATATTCATAGCCACTTAAAGACTCACCAAAGGGGTTCCCTGATATTGACCCAGAACATCAACTGCTAGATAAATAGAATAAAAGAAATATAGCACGCCATCCTTATATTAATTTATTTTATATACCCGACCCTATTAAATCTTTTAGAATGAACAAGAAAAGCAAAAATATTTACCTTATAGACGGTACTTCGCTGTGTTACAGGGCTTTCTATGCCATACAGCAGCTTAGCACGTCCAAAGGCATGCCTACTAACGCCATATACGGTTTCGTGAACATGTTCAACAAACTTATAAAAGACAATCAGCCCGATATGCTGGCGGTGGTCTTCGACCTGGCGGCCCCTACTGTCAGGCATGAAAAATACGAGGAATACAAGATCCACAGGAAGCCAACGCCCGAGGAACTTATTGACCAGATCCCCAGGATAAAGGAACTGGTAAAGGCCTATAATGTGCCGGTATGCGAACTTGAGGGCTATGAAGCAGATGACATAATCGCCACCCTGGCAGAGAAAGCGAAGAAGAAGGGGCTGGATGTTACTATAGTCACCAGCGACAAGGACGCTCTCCAGCTGGTCGACGGAAAAGTGAAGGTGCTCAGCCCGCATACCTCGGGCGAGAAGGTCTATGATGCGGATAAAGTAAAGGAAAAATACGGGGTGGATCCCGGTGGCATGGTCGAATTCATGGCGTTAACGGGTGACACAAGCGACAATATACCCGGGGTCAAGGGTATAGGAAAGGTGACTGCCGCAAAACTGATTAAGCAATACGGCACTGTAGATGATATCTACACGAACCTGGAGGAGGTTTCATCCAAGTCGGTTAAGAGGAAACTTGAACAGGGCAGGGAGATGGCACAATTGAGCCGGGAGCTGGTCGAGTTGGACAGGGAAGTTCCGATAGAGTTCGACTTCGGTGAAGCCGAACTGGGAGAACCGAATGCGGAGCGGCTGGAGGAATTATTCAGGGAGTTTGAGTTCGAGAAGCTGCTCAGACAGATCAGTCCCAGGGAGGCCGTTGAGGGGAAATATTCCACGGTTGACGCAGAGAAAAAGGTCAGGGAACTCTTTTCGGGGATCTCAGGTAAAAAGCGTGTTTCCTTCAGCCTTCTACGCGGAGGGGAAGGTGGTGCTCTTCATGGCCTTGCCGCTTCATCCCGGGAGGGAGAGTCTTTTTTTATCCCCTTTTCGCACAATAAAGGCAGGGTTTTCGGTGCGGTGAAAGAAATCCTTGAGGACGAAACTATCCAAAAGATCGGATATGACCTTAAGGAAGACCTCTTAATTCTCAGACAAAACGGAATAAAGATGCGGGGTATGTCTTTCGATGTGATGCTGGCAGAATATCTCAGTGAACCCTCAAGGCCTAATTATGCGCTCCGGGCGATGGCCGAGAGGCATCTTGGCTACGATCTATCCCGGGGTGAAGGCAAGTTCGATGATACCGGTCAGGCCACCCTGGATCTCGCTGGCGAAGCCGGCAGCCGCCTCTGCTGCGAACAGAGCGATATCATATACAGGCTGTTCAAGATACTCGATCCCGTTCTCAGGAAGAAAAAGCTCAATTCCTTGTTCAACGAGGTTGAGATGCCGCTCATAAAAGTGCTTGCCGATATGGAACAGACCGGGGTTGCTATAGACGTCGAGTATCTCAAGCAGAGATCGAAAGCTCTGGGAAAAAAACTGGATGAACTGACCTCGAGGATACATGAACTGGCGGGAGAGAAGTTCAATATAAATTCGCCTAAGCAGCTACAGGTCATCCTTTACGAGAAGCTTTCGCTGCCTGTCATCAAGAGGACCAAAACAGGTGCTTCCACGGACGAGGGGGTCTTACGCAGGCTCGCTAAGCAGCATGAGCTTCCCGCTGAACTACTTGAGTACCGGGAACTGAATAAACTTAAGACGGCCTATTATGATTCCATCCTGGGTCTCGTCGATAAAAAAACGCACAGGCTGCACGCACGGTTCAACCAGGCCGTAACGGCAACCGGAAGGCTCTCATCCAGTGAACCTAACCTGCAGAATATTCCCATCAAGACCGTCATGGGCAAGGAGATACGCCGGGCATTCAAGCCATCCAGGGGAAAACTCCTCCTTGCGGCGGACTATTCACAGGTGGAACTCAGAATACTCGCTCATCTATCCGGGGATAAGAATCTGATAAAGGCTTTCAGCAGGGAGGAAGACGTTCACAGGTACACCGCCTCTCTCATTTTCGACTGTTCCGCCTCCGATGTCACCGGCAAGATGAGAGCTGTTGCTAAAACGGTCAATTTCGGCATAGTTTACGGGATGAGCCCTTTCGGTCTTGCCAAGGACCTTGGCATACGGCTGGATGAAGCGGAAAGGTTCATTGATTCCTATTTCAGCAGGTACAGCGGGGTTAAGAAGTTCATAGACAGCACCATCTCGGATGCCGGAGAGAAGGGATATGTCACGACCTTGCTCAATAGGAGGCGCTATATCCCTGAGATAAACAGCGATAACGACCGGGTCCGCGGTTTTGCCGAACGGACTGCGGTCAATACCCCCGTACAGGGGTCGGCCGCCGATCTTATCAAACTGGCCATGATAGAGACCCACAAAGCTTTTGACGGAAGCGGGGTTAACATGCTCATCCAGGTCCACGACGAGCTGGTGTTCGAGGTCCCCGATAAAGATATAGAGGAGGTCGCCAGACAGGTCAAAACTTTCATGGAGGGGGTAATTGATCTTAAGGTTCCCCTTGTGGTGGATATGGAAAAAGGCCCCAACTGGTTCGATATGAAGGAGATCGAGGTCTGATGGAAAAGAAGGTAATCGGTGTAACAGGCGGTCTGGCAACAGGCAAGACGACCGTTGCTCAGATGTTCGCCGCAAAAGGTGCCGAGATCGTGGATGCCGATGAGATCGCCCATGATCTTCTGGAGAAGGATGAGGATATCAAGTTCAAGGTCGTGGGTATGTTCGGCAGTGATATACTTATCGATGGCAAGATCGATCGCAGGAAACTGGGCAAAAAAGTTTTCCGGGACAGGACTAAGCTGAACGCCCTCTGCGGCATAATGCATCCGGTCATTATCTTCCGTATTAGGGAACTTGTGAAAAGGTCTCCGAGCGATGTTGTCGTGGTCGATGCGCCGCTACTTATCGAATCCGGTCTTGATGAATTCGTGGACAAGGTGGTGGTCGTGACCGCTGATGAGCGGACACAGGTAAAAAGGGCTACTGATCGGGGGATGTCTGAGGAAGAAGCCAAAAGAATCATGGATTGCCAGATGGCTCTTTCGGAAAAGACCAGATTCGCCGATTATATCATAGATAACAGCACTAAAATCAAAGACATAAAAGAAGGAGTGGAAAGGATATGGCAAGAAACTTGAAAAAAGACGACAATAAAGGTCATCAGGAGAAAAAAGTGCCCATGACACGGCGCAAGCGAGGGGACAAGGAACTCGATATAGTACAGCTTAAGAACATGAAGATATCGGAGCTTGCTGAACTCGCTAAACAGCTTAATATCAACGGCATAAGCGGGATGAAGAAGCATGACCTTATTTTTAAGGTCCTGCAGGCCAAGGTCGAGAAGAACGGTTACGCTTTCGGTGAAGGTGTTCTTGAGGTGCTCGAAGACGGGTTCGGCTTTCTGAGGAGTCCGGATTACAACTACCTTCCCTGTCCCGATGATATTTACGTTTCCCCTTCGCAGATCAGGAGATTCAACCTGAAGACGGGCGATACCGTAAGCGGACAGATAAGACCACCGAAGGAAGGGGAAAGATATTTCGCCCTTCTTAAGGTGGAGGCTGTGAATTTTGAGAACCCGGAAGTCGCCAAGAATAAGATATTGTTCTCGAACCTGACGCCACTTTATCCCGATGAGAGGTTCGTTCTTGAGACCGAGCCCAAGGAGATCTCCATGCGTATAATGGACCTGTTGACGCCGGTGGGGAAAGGCCAGAGAGGTATGATCGTTGCTCCTCCATACAGCGGAAAGACGGTGTTCCTTCAGAAGTTCGCCAACAGCATAACGAACAATTATCCTGAAGCGAAGCTCCTGATCCTTCTGATAGATGAACGTCCCGAGGAAGTCACCGACATGCAGCGTTCAGTTAACGCAGAGGTGGTGGCTTCTACCTTCGATGAACAGGCGCAGAGGCACATACAGGTAGCGGAGATGCTTCTTGAAAAAGCTAAACGTCTGGTGGAACATAAATACGACGTGGTAATACTGCTTGACTCGATCACCCGCCTGGCTAGGGCTTACAATGCTGTTATGCCGCATTCGGGCAAGATACTTTCCGGTGGTGTCGACGCCAACGCTCTTCACAAGCCCAAAAGGTTCTTCGGGGCGGCCCGTAATGTTGAAGAGGGGGGCAGCCTTACGATCATATCGACAGCTTTGGTCGACACCGGAAGTCGTATGGACGAGGTTATCTTCGAAGAGTTCAAGGGCACCGGCAACATGGAAATTCAGCTGGACCGTGGACTTTTCCAAAGAAGGATATATCCGGCGATAGATATCAAAAGGTCGAACACCAGGAAAGAGGAGCTTCTGGTCGAAGAGGATGAACTTAAAAAGATCTGGCTCATGCGAAAAGCCCTCAGCGATCTTGATTCGATCGAAGCGATGCAGCTTCTGATCGACAGGCTGAAAAAGTCAAAGACCAACGAAGAATTTCTCCAGAACATGGGTAAGGCGTAGTAGCTTTCGCCCCAGGACTGTGCCGGAGAGTGCCCTTGCTCGAGAAAGGGCACTTAAGGTCTTATCGATAAAGCATTTAGGCTAACAGCCTTATTTTCAGCATTTAATACTTGATATTTATCTGAATTTTAGTAAAATAATCATTCCTTATGTAACTGTAATAAAATATTATATTTATAAAGGGGGTTAGAAGTGAAGAAAGGTATACATCCGGAATATAAGGAAGCGACTATAGTATGTGCTTGCGGAAATACAGTGCATACCCGTTCGACCAAAAAAAACATACATGTCGAGATCTGCTCAAAATGTCATCCGTTCTATACGGGTAAGCAGAAACTCGTCGACTCGGCCGGAAGGGTTGAAAGGTTCCAGAAACGGTATGGCAGCAAAAAAGAATCGCCTAAAGCGCCCGAGAAGAAAAACAACGAACAACAAAGCGCTGAGTCGCAGGAAGATAGATCTTAACCTGGTTAATAGCTTGTCGTGTGTTAAACGGGATAGCGTGTAACGTGCCGGATCAGTTCCGAGGGTTATACGCTTTCTTCGTAAATAAAACAGTTTTAGGTTCTTATGGAAAAAGTGTTCGATCAGCTGAAAAAAAAGAAAGAGGAATACCAAAAGCTCGAGAAAGAGCTTTCTTCTCCTGAACTGCTTTCGGACAGGGAGAAGTACCGCCTGAAGGCGAAAAAATATTCCGATCTTAAGGACCTGGTGGCCGGGTACGATAAGTACAGAACTCTTGTCCGAGAAAAAGAGGCTCTCCAGAAAATGATCGAGGAAGAAGGTGAGGGCAGCGAATATTCCTTGCTGGCCAGCAAGGAACTCGAAGAAATACAATCTGCTATCGACAGTGAAAGAAAACAGCTTGAGGATATGCTCCTTTCAGAGGACAGCGAAGATTACAAGCGTAATGTTATAATGGAGATCAGGGCAGGTACGGGTGGCGTTGAAGCAAGCCTTTTTGCCGCTGATCTTTACAAGATGTACTGCAAATACGCCGCCGGTAAGGAGTGGAAAATAGCACTTATCAGCGCAAGCGAGTCGGAAATGGGCGGGATAAAAGAGATCATCTTTTCCGTCGAAGGGTATAACGTTTTCAAATACATGAGGTTCGAAATGGGCACCCACAGGGTGCAGCGCGTTCCTGAGACAGAAGCCAGCGGGCGTATTCATACATCGGCGGCTACCGTCGCGGTTCTTCCCGAAGCGGAGGACGTTGAGGTGGATATTAAGGCCCAGGACCTTAAGATAGATGTTTATCGTTCCACCGGCGCCGGGGGGCAGCACGTGAACACTACCGATTCGGCAGTGCGGATAACCCATCTGCCGACGGGATTAGTGGTAAGCTGCCAGGATGAACGCAGCCAGCATAAAAACAAAGCTAAAGCGATGAAGGTATTGAAGGCACGCATCCTGGAGAAGAAGCAGGAGGACCAGAGAAAGGAAATATCCGAACAGCGGAAAAAACAGGTGGGTAGCGGTGACCGTTCCCAGAAGATCAGGACATACAATTTCCCGGAGAACAGGGTTACTGACCACAGAGTGAACCTGACAGTATATAATCTTGCGAACATACTGGAAGGGGATCTCGATTGCATTATAGAACCGCTTACGGAAGAGGACCGCAAACTCAGGCTGGGAGCGGCGTAGGAAGTGATGATTGATTACAGTGAAACCGTCCCCGTGCAGTATGAAAAGCGCAGGACCAGATTCATGGGCATGGATATCATTGTCGATGAAAGGGTTCTTATCCCGCGGCCGGAGACGGAACTATTGGTTGATGTTGCGGTCAACTTCTGCCGGCAGAAGCGCACCGGTGAACATTATCTACTTGATATGTGCACGGGTAGCGGCGCAGTCGCGCTGGGGATAGCCGATATGCTCGAAGGGGTGAGGATCACCGCAAGTGATATCAGCTCAGATGCGATAAGTGTAGCCGGTGAAAACCGCAGGGTCTTTGGGATGGAGGAAAGGATACTTCTTGTTGTCTCGGATCTATTTGATGCTTTCGGAAGGGAATACGAGGCCGCTTTCGACTGTATAGTTTCAAATCCGCCGTACGTGTCCGATAAGGACTACGCGGATTTGGATGCCTGGGTCAAGGCCGAACCGAAAGTCGCTCTTTACGCGGGCACCGAGGGCATGGATTACCTGAACCGGATAATTCCCGAAAGTGAAAAATACCTTTCACCGGGAGGATTGCTCGCGGTGGAGGTCGGTTACGACCAGGCGGAGAAGGTCAAGGACCTTTTTAAAAGATGCGGTTATGTTTCTGTGAGTTCGTTCAGGGATTTTAACGGGTACGAACGGGTTATCGCGGGGAATAAGGATGGATAAACTGGTCATAAAAGGCGGCAGGCCGCTTTCAGGCAATGTACGTATAAGCGGGGCCAAGAACGCGTGCCTTCCGATCCTTGCGGCGACACTCATGACGGACGAGGAATGTAAGGTCGCCAATTCTCCCGACCTTAAGGATGTTTCCACCATGGTGGATATCCTTGGTGCTTTGGGGCGGGAAGCTGTGCGGGAGAAAGATTGCATAACCGTCAAAAGCGGGCAGGTTAAAAGCGTCACCGCCGCATATGAACTGGTAAGCACCATGAGAGCGTCCATAACCGTCCTGGGGCCACTGCTGGCCAGGTATGGAGAGGCAAAGGTCTCCTTCCCGGGAGGTTGCGTGATCGGCCCGAGGCCTATAGACCTTCATCTTAAGGGATTGAGAGCTCTTGGCGCTGATATACGTATAGAAGGCGGGTATATAGTCGCCCGGGCCAGGAAACTAAAAGGCGCCAAAATATATCTTGGGGGCCACTTCGGTTCAAGTGTACTGGCAACGGCCAATACCATCATGGCAGCGGTGCTTGCCGAGGGTGAAACGGTCATAGAGGACGCGGCCTGCGAGCCGGAACTGGGAGACTTGGTCGATTTTTTAATAGAGATGGGGGCGGATATACGAGGTAAAGGAACCCCAACGATAAAGGTCCGGGGGGTCAAGGGTCTAGGAGGCGTTCACCATTCGGTGATACCCGACAGGATCGAAACGGGTACCTACATGATAAGCGCCGTGCTCACCGGGGGAAGGCTTTTCCTGGAGGGGGCGAGGTCAGAACATAACCTTGCGCTCATTGATAAGCTCGAAGATTGCGGGGGAAAGATAAAAGAACGCGAAGGGGGCATCGAAGCCCAGCGTTCTTCGGGAAAGATACACGCGACTGATATAACCACTTTGACCTATCCCGGATTTCCAACGGATTTACAGGCGCAGATGATGAGCCTCACCACTATAAGCGATGGTATCAGCGTGATAACCGAAAAGATATACCCGGAAAGGTTCATTCATATAAGTGAACTTAACAGGATGGGCGCGGATATACTGCTGGAAGGATCTACCGCCATAATTAAAGGCGTCAGGAAGCTCAGCGGGGCGCCGGTCATGGCCTCCGATCTGAGGGCTTCGGCCGCGCTGGTCCTTGCCGGGCTTATCGCTGAAGGGACGACCGAAGTTTCGAGGGTGTACCATCTTGACAGGGGATATGAGAATATTGAAAAGAAGCTCTCCAACGTGGGAGCCAGCATTAAAAGAGTCAAAGAATAGACGTATATCAGTATAAAAGGAGGAAATAAGAATGGCAGTGGTACTGAGATTAAAGAAATTCGGCAGCAAGAAGAAGCCTTTTTACAGGATCGTTGCGATGACCAAATCGACCAAACGTGACGGTAGGTCACTGGAAGAGCTGGGTTTCTACGATCCGAAAAAAGGAGCTAATGAAATAGCCCTTGACCGTGAAAGGGTCGAGTACTGGCTCAATAACGGCGCAAAACCGTCCGAAACGGTCAAGAGTATCCTGAAAAGGCTTGAAATATAGCACCATAACCGGTGGATGTTCTTTTTATAATTTTATGAAGATCGATATTTTGACGCTATTTCCAGATATGTTCGGCGGGGTCTTCGGCGAATCCATGATCAAGATAGCCCGTCAAAAGGGTCTTGTGGAGATAAATATCCACAATCTGAGAAAATGGACCGAGGATCGCCACAGGACGGCAGATGACAAACCTTATGGCGGCGGGCCGGGAATGGTCATGAAGGTGGAGCCGGTATACAAGGCTTTGGAGGAACTGAAGTCAGTTCCTGGAGATGATTTGCCCATGACCGTGCTGATAACCCCTCAGGGGGAGCTTTTCAGGCAGCCGGTTGCCAAGGCGCTAAGCAAAGCCGAGCATATTATCTTTGTCTGCGGGCATTATGAAGGCGTTGATGAAAGGATCCGCTCTCTGGTCGATATGGAACTGTCCATCGGAGATTATATACTGACCTGCGGAGAGCTCCCGGCGATGGTTATCTGTGATTCGATTATACGCCTTATTCCCGGGGTTCTTGGGGATGAGGAGTGCCTGAGGGATGAATCATTCGAGGAGGGTCTTTTGGAATACCCGCAGTATACGAGGCCGTCTGAATTCATGGACATGCGTGTTCCGGAGGTGCTTTTGAGCGGAGACCCGAAAAAGATAGGGCAGTGGCGCAGGGAGAAGGCGATCGAAAGGACGCGCCAGAGAAGGCCTGATCTCATGGAAGAGATCAAGTGAGATGGTGATAATTATAAGGAGGAGAAAATGAAGAAACAGATAGAGGCGCTTGAGAAAAAATACGCGAAGGAGGATCTGCCGCAGTTCGATATAGGCGATACCGTAGATGTTCATTTCAGCATCAAAGAAGGCGATAAAAGGCGTATACAGGTCTTCGGCGGGATAGTTATCGCGGAAAAGGGCCGTGGAATAGCCAAAACCTTCACGGTCAGGCGCATATCCTACGGTGAAGGTGTCGAGCGCGTATTTCCGCTCAATTCACCGCTCATCGACAAGATAGAGGTCAAGAAAAGAGGTAAGGTAAGGCGAGCCAAACTGTATTACCTGAGAGCAAAAAAAGGAAAGAAAGCTACGAAGGTAAAGGGTAAAGTTGCCAAGAAAAAAGAAGAAAAATAAAGAGCACCCCCTGGAGTATGAAAAAAAGGCCTCAGCAGAAGGGCACCGGAGGATCGCCGGTATTGACGAGGCCGGAAGGGGACCTTTGGCGGGACCGGTGGTCGCGGCGGCCGCGGTTGTCCGTGATACGTGTTTCGTCGAGCGTATAGACGATTCAAAGAAACTAACCGAACGCGCCCGAGAACGGGCGTTTATTGACATTTTGAAAAGGTGCGATGTGGGCATCGGATCGGTCGGAGTAGAAGAAATAGACAGGCTGAATATTTATAATGCCACGCTTCTTGCCATGAAAAGAGCCGTAGAAGAGCTTGAAGAGGCTCCGGATTACCTGCTTATCGACGGTAACATGCAGATACACGTGCCACAGCCGCGCACTTGTCTTATCAGGGGAGAACAGCTCAGTCTTTCGGTGGCCTGCGCTTCTATAGTCGCGAAGGTTTTCAGGGACAGACTGATGCTGGAAGAGGACAAGAAATACCCCCATTACGGCTTCAGGAAGAACAAGGGGTACGGGACAAAACAACACCTGGCTGCCATAAAAGAACACGGATTATCCCCCATACACAGGGAGACGTTTGGTCCGTTCGGCAGCCGCAGAAAGGACCCCGCTAAAAAACGGCCCGTCGGGCTTGATGATTTCAGTTACAGCACGTAAAGGTCTCTTTTCCGGCAGGTGAGTCCGGGAAAAGCCAATCAGGAAGGGAGTGAAGGTCATGGGCTATAGATATGATGTTAAAGCGGCCGGTGAAGTGAAACTCAAGAAAATCGAGGAGGTAGCGAAAAAAACCGGCATTATCTCCAAGTACTTGACAGGATACGGCAAGTACATAGCTAAAGTTTCCGCGGAGATGCTTGAAGGTGCTCTGAAGAAACGCAAGGACGGGAAGCTAGTCCTGGTCACTTCAATAACGCCTACGCATCTGGGCGAGGGTAAGACCGTTAACACGATAGGTCTTTCCATGGCGCTGAACAAGTTGGGAAAGAAATCCATAGCCTGTCTGCGGCAGCCTTCACTTGGCCCTATATTCGGCATAAAAGGCGGAGCCACCGGTGGCGGGTATTCACAGGTTCTGCCTCAGGAATCGATCAATTTTCATCTTACGGGTGATACTGCTGCAGTTACCAACGCCCAGAATCTTTGCGCCGCATTCCTTGACAACAGTCTTTTCTGGGGGAACCCGCTTGAAGTCGACAAGAACACGATCACTCTGAAAAGAGCCATGGACCTTAATGACAGGGCTTTGCGCAATATAGCGATAGGCGGGGGCGGCAAGCTCCACGGGGTCAGCAGGAAAACGGGAGTGGACATCACGCCCGCAGGGGAATGCATGGCTATTCTCTCTTTGGCAGAGAACTTGAAAGACCTGCGTTCCAGGCTCGGAGACCTTGTCGTCGGTTTTACCAAGAGCGGGAAACCCGTGAGCGCCGAGAACCTCAAAGCCGCGGGCGCTATGACTGCCCTCATGAAAGAAGCCCTCAGCCCGAACCTTATGCAGACAAGCGAACATACTCCCTGTTTTGTGCATACGGGGGCGTTCGCTAACGTATCACATGGATCCAGTTCAGTAATAGCCGACAAGATGGCCATGAAATTGTCGGAGTACACCGTAGTGGAAAGCGGGTTCGGGGTGGATCTCGGAGCGGAAAAGTTCATTGACATAAAGTGCCGTCAGGCGAAATATAGTCCGGACGTGGTCGTGATCAATTGTTCGGTCAGGGCCCTAAAGGTGCACAGCGGTGATTATTCGTTTAAGGGAACTACCATGCCGGCAGACCTTAAAAAAGAGAATCTTTCAGCTGTCGACAGAGGCTGTTCTAATCTCGAGAAACAGGTGGAAAACCTAAGGATGTTCGGAGTGCCGATAGTAGTTTGCATCAATAAATTCGATTCGGACTCTAAAAAAGAGATCGACGTTGTGGTCAAACGTGCCGAAGCCCTTGGAGTGGATGGTATTGCCGTGAGTGAGGTCTACAGGGAAGGAAGTAAAGGGGGCATGGAACTGGCGAGGGAAGTAATAAAGGCTTCAAAGGAGAGATCAAAGCTGAGGTTCCTGTACCCGGTGGACATGAGCCTTTTGAGCAAGATAGAAAGGGTGGCTAAATCCATGTACGGTGCGAGTGAGGTTAAATATTCCGAACAGGCGGAAGAATCCATAAAACGGCTGGAAAAATCCAGGCTCGACCAACTTCCGGTGTGCATGGCTAAAACCCATCTTTCGCTTTCGAACAATCCCAAGAAGAAAGGTCGCCCCAGAGGGTTCAAGTTAGGCGTGGAGGACATAATGCTCTCGGCGGGTGCCGGTTATATAGTGGTCAAATGCGAGGGCGTGAATACTATGCCGGGTTTACCCAAGGTCCCAAGGGGCACCGACATAGATGTCGATGTCAAGACCGGTGAAGTGAAAGGATTGTTCTGATGAAAGAAGGCGGCTATCTTAAGTCCACTATCCAGGATTATCTGGAGAAGCTCTCAGGACGGGTAAAGGTTCCCGGCGGGGGCAGTTCTGCCGCACTTACCGCTGCCGTCGGTGCCGGTCTGAATCTCATGGTCATCAACTACAGCGATAAGGAACAGCAGGGCGATACCGAAGGCATGGACGCGGCCAGGCAAAGGCAGCAGGAGAGCCTGGACAGGCTTTCCGAAATGGTGGATAAGGACTGCGAGGTTTTTGCTGAGCTGATGGCTAAACTTTCAGCGAAGCAGGACGCTCAGAGCGAGTTCGCCGCGGCAGCCAAAGTGCCCATGGATATATGCAGGGAAGCGCATATATCCATGGATATTTCTTCGTATCTTTCGGATAATGGCAACCCAAGGCTCATTTCCGACGTAGGCTGCTCCGCACAGTTCCTGAAGTCCGCGTTCTACGCGGCACAGATCAACGTGCGTGTCAACCTGAAGTACATAACGGATATAGCTTTCTGTGAGAATGCTGAAAAAGCGCTTGCTACCATGCGCAAGGATATCGATACTCTTTGCGCCAAGATCGACCGCCAGGTGAACGATAAGATCAACCCGGAGGGGATATAGCAATGGGAAAGATCATTGACGGCAGGCAGATAGCGCTGGCTATCAACGATAAGGTCCGCAGGGGTATTCAGCATATCCAAGATGTATCGGGAAGACCGCCTAAACTTGTTTCGATACTTCTGGGCACGAGGAGTGATGCCCAAATATACGTGAATATGCAGAAGAAATCCGCCGCGCAGGTGGGGATTGATTTTGATTCACGCGTTCTGGAAGAGTCGACCACGTCCGAACAGCTTCTTGACCAGATACGCCGTCTTAACGAAAATAATGCTGTCAGTGCCATCATAGTCCAGAAACCGCTTCCCGAAGGCATTCAGCATGACAGTATAGTAGCCAGTATGTTGGCTGAGAAGGATGCCGAGGGCATACACCCTCTTAACCTGGGAAAGATATTGCGCAAGGAAGCGGACATCGTTCCATGCACACCAGGAGCTGTAATGAAGATCCTCAATATGCAGGGGGTGGACCTCTATGGCAAGGAGGTCGTGATCATAGGGCATTCCGCCATAGTCGGCAAACCCCTGAGCATGATGATGCTGAACGAGATGGCCACTGTCACTGTCTGTCATATAGGCACATATGAAAAAGGCGATATAAAGGCTCATGCCAGGAAAGCGGATGTTCTCGTTGTCGCGGTCGGTAAGGCGCAGATGGTAAAAAGCGACTGGATCAAGGAAGGCTGCGCGGTCATCGATGTCGGTATAAACAGGACTGACAAGGGCATAGTAGGAGATGTTGATTTCGAAGACGTAAAAGATAAAGCTTCTTTCATAACGCCGGTGCCAGGAGGTGTGGGCCCGGTTACCGTATCCATCCTCATGCGGAATGTGTTCAGGGCGTATAGACGCCAGAACAGCTGAACAGGAAAGGACAGGCCTAACGAATGGGCAGGATATCACTGGAACTCGTACCCAGGAGCGAAGAACTTTTTACGGAAGAACTCAGAACTGTCAGGGAAAGGTTCCCCTGCGTGGAGACTCTGAACATCCCCGATATCCTCAAGTTCGATGTAAGGATACCCGAGGCATGCAAAGTCGCGGTGCCTTTTTTCCCGCATATAATACCGCATATACGTGCCGTTTCAATAAATAAAGAGGAGCCTTTCCCTTACAGGCGGCTATTTTCCGAGTATGGCATCACCGAGGTCCTCGTGATCCTGGGGGACAACCCGGATATCGTTTCAAAGAGCGAAAACCCCTGCACGTCGATAGAGCTTATAAAGAAACTCAAGGAGGAGGTTCCGGAACTTAAGGTATACGCTGGCATCGATCAGTGGAGAACGACCTTTTCGGAAGAAATGGAATATGTCGAACAGAAAAGGAATGCGGGTGCCGACGGTTTTTTTACTCAGCCGTTCTTTGACCTGGATCTATTGGAACAGTGGTCCAGGGAGCTTGAGGATACACATGTTTTCTGGGGGCTCGCTCCCGTAATAAGGGAATCATCCAAGAAATACTGGGAAACAAAGAACAAGGTAGTTTTTCCGGAAAAATTCGTCTGTTCCATGAAGTGGAACCAGACCTTTGCCAGAGAGGTGCTTAACCGGACCACAGCGAAAACCTCTCATGTATATCTGTGTCCGATAACTGTGGATTTCGTGGATTACCTGACGGGGATATTTTAATATGAGCAAAGAGCGCATTACGGTACTTGATTTCAGGCGCAAGAAGGAGAACGGGGAGAAGATCACCATGCTCACCGCCTATGATTATCCCATGGCCAGCATTCTGGACTCGGCGGGTATAGATGCGGTACTGGTGGGGGATTCGCTGGCGATGGTGGTGCTGGGACAGGAGGATACTCTGGGTGTTGGCATGGATGAGATGGTACATCACGCCAAAGCGGTCAGCCGGGGGGTAAAACGTTCCTTTCTTATAGGGGATATGCCCTTTATGTCGTACCAGCCTTCTGACAGGGATGCGGTGAAGAACGCCGGCAGGTTCGTCCAAGAGGCCGGCTGCCAGGCCGTTAAGCTCGAGGGCGGCAGTGAGGTCCTGCCGCGTGTTAAGGCTATAACCGAGGCGGGCATCCCCGTACTGGGCCATATAGGTCTTACCCCTCAGAGCGTTAACAAGATCGGCGGCTATAAGGTGCAGGGCAGGTTCCAGCAGGAAGCCGAAAAACTTACTGAAGACGCGACATTACTGGAAAAGGCCGGATGTTTCGCTCTTATTCTTGAATGTGTACCGGAAAAACTCGCCGGTGAGATCACCTCAAAACTGAAGATACCCACCATTGGCATAGGCGCTGGAAAACTGTGTGATGGTCAGGTTCTTGTCACCTACGATATGGTCGGTTATTTTGACAAGTTCGTGCCCAAGTTCGTTAGAAGGTACGCCGAAATAAGCAAGACAATAAAAAAAGCCGTCCTTTCTTTCAAAAAACAGACCGAAGAGGGAAGTTTCCCCTCGCAGGAAGAGTCTTTCTGAGAAACATCGGGCGTTATCGTTATGAAACCTTATCTGGAAACCTGGGAAAAAATATTCGGTATAAAGCGAACAAGGCGCATTTTCATAGCCGCTACCCGGCAGAACGTGGGCAAGACCACTGTCTCGCTGGGTCTATTGGCAACTCTCCGAAAACATTCAAAGAAGGTGGGCTTCATTAAGCCGGTCGGGCAGCGTTATCTCGTTGAAAAAGGGGACAAAGTGGACGAGGATTCGGTCCTCATGGATCGCATTTTCAATCTTGGTTCCCAGCTCAAGGATATGTCGCCCGTTGCCGTCGAGAAAGGATATACTGAGAAGTTCCTTGACGGGAGGATCCAGGATAACTCCGGTGAAACCATAAAAGAGGCTTTTTCCAGGATCTCCGAAGGCAAAGACATAGTGATCATTGAAGGCACAGGCCATGCTGGGGTAGGTTCGGTATTCGATCTTTCAAATGCCGCCGTGGCGAAAATGCTCGATTCGCAGGTGATACTGGTGGCTCCCGGGGGTATAGGCAATCCCATAGACGAGATCATGCTCAACAGGTCACTTTTCGATAATATGGGTGTTAAGCTCGCCGGGGTGGTTATAAACAAGGTTCTTCCCCATAAATACGACAAGATAAACACTTACGTAAGAAAAGGCCTGGAAAGGCTGGGCATACCAGTTCTCGGCGTTCTTCCTTATGTTGAACTTTTGGACATACCGACTATGCGGGATTTCAAAGAGGAGCTTGACATGCATGTGCTCTGCGGCGAAAAATACCTCGGCAGACAGATGCGCAAGGTCCTCGTAGGTGCGATGGAGGTCAGGGAGGCGGCTCAGTACATCGAGGATGATTCGCTTGTCATAACCCCGGGTAACCGGGCAGATCTCATCAATCTTCTTATAAAGATACATACAGGCCGTTTTAAGGCCCCGAGAAGGATAGCGGGACTGGTCCTTTCCGGAGGGATGACCCCCAGACGCAGGATATACAACGCCCTTAGAAGTACCGATATCCCGACGCTTACATGTCGGCATGACACTTACGACGTTGCTTCGAGGATACATGACCTGACGGTGAAGATAAAATCGAGGGACGAGAACAAGGTCAAACTCGCTATCGACATGATAGAAAAATATGTTTACGTCGAAAGGGTCTTCAAGAGCATAATCTAGCCGTATAAATTCATGAGATCTACCAAGATACATACGATCATTGCCGCTTCTATCGCCTTGGCGATGTTCTCGGGTTGCTCCAGACCAACAAGTGCAAGCGGATACTCCCGCGTGGAGCCGCTTTTGGGCACATTCGTGCAGATCAAGATACAACAGGCCGTCGTGCCCGAGAAAAAGCTGGAAGAAGCTGCTCAAGGAGCTATGCGTCTTGCGCGATCGCTTGAAGAAAAGTACAGCTCTTTCGATCCGGAAAGTGAAGTCAATGAGCTCAATAGCGCTCGGCAGAAACGTGTTTCACCTCAGCTGTTCCAGCTTATCTCCGAGGCTCAGAGGATAGGCGCCCTGACAGGGGGTCAGTTCGATATAACCGTCTCCCCAGTACTTAAGGCGGACGGTTTTTACCGTAACATGCCGAAAGAGATCCTTGATCAGATACCCGATGATTATACGGGTGTCGGATGGGATAATATCGTGATAGACCAGGCAGCCGGTACGGTCAAGTTGCTTAACGGAGCTTGGATAGATCTCTCGGGTATCGCAAAAGGATATATTGTCGACAGGATGGTTGAATATCTCCGTGGCAGAGGTCTCCGGGCGGTAATGGTGAACGCCGGAGGCGATCTCTACTGCGGCAGTAGAGAAGACGCAGGCCCCTGGAAAATAGGGGTAAGAAGCCCCAAAGGACGGACTATGGCCGTAACGCTACAGGTGGAGAATTCGGCGGTCGCAACCAGCGGCGATTATGAGAACGTTGTTCTTGAAGGGAGGACCGGCAAAGTGCTCTCTCATCTAATAGACCCTCACAGTGACCGGGCCCTGGACGAAAAATATTCCAGCGTTACGGTCATAGCTCCAACCTGCATGGAGGCGGACGCTTTATCGACCGGGATGATGGTCATGGGCCCTGAGCGGGCAGTGAAGCTGGCTGAGAGGCTTGAGGGTATCGAGATCATAACCGTTAGTGCTCCGGAAGGCCGGCAGAAGGTTAAGTCTTCCGAGGGAGCGGAAAAATACATGATGTGGAGATGATAAGGATGAAGATACTGGTCGCTATGTCAGGAGGGGTCGATTCGAGCGTTGCAGCTCTTAAACTGAAGAGCGAAGGGCATGATCTCATTGGTGCGACCATCCAGACCTGGCCAAAGGAAGAATGCGACGCCGAAGGTGAAAAGCTGTGTTGCTCGGAGTCAGCCGTTCGTTACGCGCGCAGCGTCGCGGAGGACCTGGACATCCCGTATCACGTGATAGATCTCTCAAGGGAGTTCGCCGAGATCGTTAAGGATTATTTCGCGGAAGAATATTCCAGGGGCAGAACGCCGAACCCCTGTATTTACTGTAACAGCAGGATAAAGTTCGGACTGCTTCTTAAGAAGGCCCGCCAGATGGGCGCCGAGAAAATAGCGACCGGTCATTATGCCCGCATACTTAAGGGGCCTGGCGGCTGTATGCTCTCCGAAGCCAGGGATAAATGGCGCGATCAATCCTATTTTTTGTATGATATTTCCCAAAAAGAACTTTCAAGCGTGTTGTTCCCCCTGGGGGAGATGGCCAGGGAAGAGGTTAAGGAAATGGCCGTCGGGCGGAACTTTATGTCGGCTTGGCGCAAGTCAAGCCAGGATGTATGCTTTGCAACGGCCCAGAGCGATTACAGGGATTATCTCAGTAAGCTGGGGATAGAGGCGTTCAAAGAGGGCGACATACTTGACACCTCGGGCAAGGTCATCGGCCGGCATAAGGGGGTCGCCGCATATACAGTTGGACAACGCAGAGGTCTTGGACTTGCCATGCCGCAACCAGTGTATGTGCTCAAAATAGACGCGGATAACAACACGATAACCGTTGGCGAGAAAGAACACGCCATGAATTCCAGGATACGTGTTGCAGGGTTTAACTGGCTTATCATGGAGAAGCTCAAGGGGAAGATGCGTTTTCAGACAAAGATAAGATATAACAGCAAGAAAGAGGCCGCGAGTGTAATTCCGTGGGGGGACGATGAAGCGGTAGTTGAGTTCGACAGACCCCAGTTCGCTCCCACGCCTGGACAGGCGGCGGTATTCTATGACGATGAGGTGGTTGCCGGTGGCGGCTGGATAGAGGAAGCGCTTATGTGAACAGCTCTCGTTGACAAAGGCCGTTCTTTACAATATAATGGATTTTCACTTTTCAGGGTCCGATGGCGGGGTAGCTCAGTTGGTTAGAGCGCACGGCTCATACCCGTGTTGTCGGCGGTTCGAATCCGCCCCCCGCTACCAGATCGCCAGAACGGCATTATCTGCCGCGCAAATCCTTATATGTTCCCCCTGTCATTTCAGTATGGTATCATAAGCTGATTTGTCATATAATTATATATTCTTTAATTTGCATCACCTTGAAAGGTGAAACATATGATAAAGAAACTCCTAATTGCAAGCATTGCTTTTTCATTTCTGTTCTTGGCGCATCCGGCGGCCGAAGCATTATATCGCGGCGGTTCGGGGCAGTTGTGCCATGTTCCGCAGCCGAGGCTTTTTGAACCAAGTTCGGATAAGGTCGACCTGCGGGGCATTGAAACGATGCAGTTCCAGTGGAGTCCACACGTCGGCGACCGGATCAAGCGAGAGTATTATGACTTCAGGATATACAAAGGGTACGATATGCTGGCTTCCGGTTTGATATACAAAGAGCGTTTACGCGACAGCAAGTACGAGCATGGGGTGCCTTCGGATCTTTTCGAGAACGGCACCGTATATACATGGGCGCTTAGACAGGTTTACAGACACGCTGGCAAAAGCACCAGAAGTATACGTTCGTTCAGGGTAATCAAGTAAATCAGGGAAGGAGTTGTTATGGATAATTTCAGATCACCCGACGACCTTTTCAAGGACGAGGCTAAAAAAGTGAAACAGATGGGTAAGGACTACCTCAAGTATCTTCCGGCTGGTATTGCTGTTCTGATAGCGATCTTTGCGCTCCAGAGCGGCATTTATTCTATAGGACCTGACGAGGTCGGGGTCGTCCAGAGGTTCGGCGGTTATGTCCGGACCACAGAGCCGGGATTGCAAGTCAAGTTGCCCTTCGGTATCGAAAAGGCCACACCTATAAAGGTCAAGAAGATCTTCAAGGAGGAATTCGGCTTCAGGACTGCGCGGTCCGGAGTGCGAAGTGTTTATGCCGCGCGTAAGTTCCCCGAAGAGTCGCTTATGCTTACAGGGGATCTTAACATACTGGACGTGAGGTGGATCGTTCAGTTCCGCGTCAATGATCCTGTGGAACTGATGTTCCGCACAAAAAAGCCCGTGGGTAATGTCAGGGTCATGTCTGAAGTGGTAATGCGCAGGCTGGTGGGGGACTATACGGTTGATGAGGTCCTCACTACTAAACGTCAGGAGATCGACCATAAGGCGGAACTGGACCTGCAGGAGCTCATGGATAAATATCAGACGGGGATCAGTATAGTCACTGTCAAGCTGCTGGATGTGAACCCTCCTGACAGGGTGAAACCCGCTTTCAACGAGGTGAACGAAGCCAAGCAGGAGCGGGAGAGAATGATCAACGAAGCCTGGGAAGAATACAACAAGGCGGTGCCTCGCGCCAAAGGTGAAGCGCTCAGAACGATCAGGCAGGCTGAAGGGTACCAGCTTGATAAGATCAACCGGGCCGAAGGCGAATCGGAAAGATTCCTGGTCACTTGGGAAGAGTATAAAAAGGCACCGGAGATAACCAAGAAAAGGCTGTACCTTGAGACGATGTCCAGGGTCTTGCCTCAGGCTGAGACCAAATACATCACTGATCCTCAGCAGAATTCTATTCTTCCGCTGTTGAGGCTTGGCGAGAAAGGGGGCGAGCAATGATAAAAAAAGCGGCTAACATTATAATGGGGGTGGCCATTCTGGCGGCTATTGCGTTCCTTACGGGAACTGTATATGTAGTAGATGAGACCCAGCAGGTCGTCATAACCCAGTTCGGAAGGCCTGTGGGTGAGCCTGTTACCAGGGCCGGACTTCATTTTAAGGTCCCGTTCATACAGATCGCGCATTCTTTTGATAAAAGGTTGCTCAACTGGGACGGTGATCCTAACCAGATACCCACCCGGGACAAGAAATACATCTGGGTGGATACCACGGCACGCTGGAAGATCAAGAACGCGTTGATGTTTCTGCAATCAGTGGGGACTGAGCGCGGCGCGCATGGAAGGCTGGACGATATCATCAATTCCGCTACCAGAGACGTGATAACCAGCCATCCTCTCGTGGAGACCATCAGGGATTCCAATCGGATACTTGATACGGAAACCCCCGCGGAGATAACCGCCATCGCCGAAGAGGCCCTTGAAAGGATAACCATGGGCCGTACGGCGCTGGAAAACGACATTCTCAAAAGAGCACAGGAATTAATGCCCCAGTACGGTATTGAGCTGGTCGATGTAAGGATAAAAAGGCTCAATTATGTTGAGGAAGTGCGACAAAAAGTCTATGAAAGGATGATATCAGAAAGGAAGCGTGCTGCGGAACAGTACCGGTCCGAAGGTATGGGAAAGAGCGCCGAGATAAGGGGACAGAAGGAAAAGGAGCTTAAGCGAATATCCTCGGAGGCTTACAAGACAGCCCAGGGCATCCGTGGTAAGGCCGATGCTGAAGCCATAAAGATATATGCAGATTCCTACAGCAAGGACCCCGGGTTCTATTCGTTCCTCAAGACGCTTGAGACTTATAATAATACAGTTGACGGTAATACTACCGTTATACTTTCCACGGAAGGGGATTATTACAAATACCTTAAAAGAATGGGGGAGTGAGGCCCTTTCCTTCGTTGTTCAATGGAACGGGAATACGGAATATGACAAAAAGAACCGAGCATAATCTCAAACTCGGCATAAGAGGGGCTTACGAAAATCTGAAACACGCTTATGATGAGATAAAAGAGGCTAATATGGAGATGATCTTCCGTATGGCCGTCGTGGCCGAGTCCAGGGATGTTTCGACCGGGGTGCATCTTGTGCGCATAGCCGATTACAGCGCCATCATCGCAGAGGAGATGGGGCTTTCGGAAAAAGAAGTGGATACTATACGCCACGCCAGTCCCTTGCATGACATCGGCAAGATAACTCTGCCCGATTCTATCCTGAAGAAAAAAGGGAAGCTTACCTCAGAGGAAAGATACATAATGATGAAACACCCCGAAGCCGGGGCCAGGATATTCGCAAACTCAAAGACCCCTATAATGCGTGCCTGCGAGCTTGTGGCCCTGACGCATCATGAGAGGTTCGACGGCAAGGGGTATCCGCGCGGCCTCAAAGGTGAACAGATACCTCTATACGGAAGAATAGTCAGTCTCGCTGATTGTTTTGACGCTTTTACTTCCAAGCGTTCCTACAAGAAGGCTTTCGGGTTCGATAAATCGGTATCGATGGTCCTGGAAAGGGCGGGTACCCATTTTGATCCGGCGGTCGTTATGGCGTTCATGCGCAACAAGGAAAAGATCAAAAGGACCTGGGAAGCTAACAGGGATATTGAACAGTTTTTGATGGACGCGGGGCTTTCCCATGAGGCCCCGCCGCATATTGCAATCCGAAAAGGGGGGTAGAACTATGGCAAAAAAACAGATCAAGTTGAGGAAGGTCCCGAAGTCACAGCTAAAGATTTTCAAGATCAAGAACCGTAAGGGCTTCGCCGGGATATGCAAGAACAACCTTACCGAGGGAAGTACCAGGAACCAGGTCGTCGACAGGATGAACAAGGCCCTTAAACGCATGGGGTATACTCTCTGATATATGGCGAACGCGATTATTTCAATTTCTGTATTTGTTGTCGTTATAGTCATCCATGAACTGGCGCACGGCTACGTGGCATACAGGCTTGGCGATACGACCGCGAGGGATGCGGGCAGACTCACTCTTAATCCCCTGGCCCATGCAGACCCGATAGGGACGGTCCTGCTACCGGCGTTACTTATTATTTCGAGAGCGCCGGTGGTTTTCGGATGGGCCAAACCGGTTCCCGTGAACCCGAATAATTTCAATGACCCCAGGAAGGGCATGCTTCTTACAAGTTGCGCGGGTCCTGCGTCCAACTTGATCCTTGCGGTTTTTTTCGCGGTGATCTTCAGGGCAGGTATTTTCCCGCCAGGTTCTTTGCCGGGGCTGTTCCTTCTTTACGGGGTCCTGATCAGTCTGGTTCTGGGCATTTTCAACCTCATACCTATACCGCCGCTCGATGGCGGCGGTATAGTTGCCGCCATATTGCCACGGGAGGCGGCCAGGAAATACGAGAAACTGGACCGGTACGGGTTCATAATATTGATCGGTCTTTTGTATCTTGGTCTGTTTGATAGAGTGATACTGCCTCTGGTCGGTGTTTTGACAAAAATGCTTTTAAGTTGAGCGCAACTTCGGAGAAGATGATGGACAGACTGCATATAAGTCTCATAGGGTTCGCCGCGGGCATATGCACGACGCTTTCATTCGTGCCTCAGGTGGTGAAGATCTTAAGGACGAAACGCGCCAGGGATATTTCCCTGTACATGTATATTATTCTTACGCTGGGAATATTCCTATGGCTTGTTTACGGTATATTGATAGGTGAGTTCCCGATAGTCCTGGCCAACGGGATAACGCTGTGCTTTTGCCTAATGGTGCTTGTATCAAAAGCGGTCTACAGCCGCGGGGATAAAGGGTTAAATGAAGATAGTGCTGACCGGAGCGACCGGGTTTATAGGAAGTAATCTCCTCAGGGCTCTTGCGGAGAAGGGACATGATGTAGTATCTCTGGTAAGGAGTACTAGTGATGTTTCCCTTCTGGAGAAGATGAAAGTCCCTTACGAGGTCACTGATATACTTAACGCCGACCTTCTCGAGGAGCTATTGAAGAAAATATCCCCTCAGGCCGTCTATCATTGCGCAGCAGCCGTAATGGACCGGGATGAGGATAGTTTGCATCGTGTTAATATCGAAAGCACCCGGAACATCTGCCGGGCCTGTTACGCGAACCATATAGGAAAACTCATATATCTTAGTTCTGTCGCCGTTATCAGCGGTAACGAGCAGGTACCCTTAAGGGATGAGATGCCCTATAAGGCAAGCAATCCTTACGGAAGGTCCAAGATCGAAGCAGAACGCACTGTCATGCAGTTCCGGGAAAAAGGGCTTTCCGTCTGCGTCGTCCGGCCCTGCATGGTTTACGGTCACGGAGAGCCTCACGCTTTAGACAGGATACTGGCCGGAGTGCGGAAGCGCCAGATCCCTCTCGTGGATGTCAAGGGGATGGACTCAAAGCTTCATCTGGTGCATGTGGGCAATCTCGTGCAGTTATTGCTTCTTACCCTTGAAAAAGAAGAAGCCCTGGAAGGCTCTTTCATCGTCGCCGACAAGCAGGTAATTACATTGCGTAAATTCCTTGAGATCTGTTACCGGGAAATGGGGATGGAGCCCCCGGTAGTACCCGCGTGGCTTTTCCGGTTGCTCAGCGTATTTCCTCCGGTGAAAAGGAGGGCGGAAAGGATCTTCAAGGACAGGGTATATGATATCAGCCGGGCCCGGGAGATACTCGGATATGAACCGGAAATATCAACCAAAGAAGGTTTGCGGGAAGTTGTCAGCCAGTGGCGAAAGGAACAGGAAGCGTCTGAAAATGTCTAAGATTACTTTGACCTTGTTGGGCACGACTGCGGGTGTACCTACCAAGCAAAGAGCTCATTCGGCAGTTCATCTGCGTTACAGTGACGCGGAAGAGTTCTGTTGTCTTTTTGATTGCGGTGAAGGCACTCAGCGACAGATACTCTTTGCCGGTCTCAATATGATGAAACTCGATCATATTTTTATCACGCACTGGCACGGTGACCATTGTCTCGGTCTTCCGGGAGTTATAGATACAATGGGGTTCGAGGGGCGTCAGCGACCTTTAACCGTTCACGCGCCGCAGGCGAAGAAGAATGTGAGCAAGTACAGGCAATTGAGCGTTTCCATGGCTAAATTCCGGGTGCTCTCGCAGAATGTCAACCCTCGTGGCAAAAAAACGCAGACGATCTACGAAACGGACAGGTTTCGCGTTGTTTCGGTGCCGGTCAAGCACAGCATTCCCGCAGTAGCGTATGCTTTCATCGAAAAGGAAAAGACTGTCATAGATATTAGAAAAGCTATGCAGCTTGGTCTTCCCGAAGAGGGGCCCGTCTACAAGGAGCTCAAAGAGAAGAAAGAGGTGTCTATCGGAGGCCGGCGCGTTCTTCTTGAAGATGTATCCCACAGGCAGAAGGGGAAGAAAGTGGTCTTCTCCGGCGACACCGAATTGTGCGATTCTCTGCGCCAACTGGTGGAGGGGGCGGACCTTTTGGTCCAGGACTGCACGTATTTTGATGATGTAGGACCGGATAAACCCTATATGCACGCTTCACTGCCCGAGGTGGTGGAAATGGTCCGGCAGGGCGGTGTCGGCAAAACAGTTCTGACACATATAAGCCGAAAGTATCAGGACCAGCAAAGGCTCGAGAAACTGGTGGAGAAGTATCCGGAAATGATCGTTGCAGAGGACCTCATGGAGGTATCTGTTTAAAAAAAAGAAGGAGTGGTTGCCTCTCTTTTTTGTAAAAATCTTCAGCTTAACAGCTTCCCGTCAGAGGACCACTCCTTGGAATAAGTATGCCATAGCGTAAAGAAAAAAGCAAAAATATCGGACTGGGGCTTATATGAAGATATTGTTACATATCTGTTGCGGAGTATGCGCAGGCGCGGTCGCAGAAAAGCTGATGATAGAAGGCCACAGGGTAACCGGGTATTTTTATAATCCGAACATTCATCCGGTTGACGAATACCAAAGAAGGCTCGAGGCATCCAGGAAAGTCGCAACCGAGCTCGGGTTTGATCTGGTGGAAGGCCCCTACGACAGACAGAAATGGTTCGAACTTGTAAAGGGCCTGGAATACGCCCCCGAAGGAGGGGACCGCTGCAGAATCTGTTACAGGATTAGACTTGAGCAAACATACAAATATATGCGTGAAAAGATCTTCGGCGCCTTTACCACTACGCTCAGCGTCAGTCCCCACAAGGATGCTGCGGTCATTAACTCGATAGGGCGTGAAATAGGCGGCGAAAAATTCATTAACGCGGATTTCAAGAAAAAAGGCGGGTTTCTCAGGGCGACAGAGATGTCCAGAGAGATGGGGCTTTACAGGCAGGACTACTGCGGGTGCGTTTACAGCCAGGAAGAGGCTCTTAGGAGAAGGCGAAAATGAACAAAAGAACCGTTACGAAGGCTACGTTCCTGAAACGGGTTAAGGACACCATCAAGCATTATTACATGTTCCGTGAAAACGACAGGGTGCTCGTAGCCGTCTCCGGAGGAGCCGATTCGGTGTGTCTTTTGAACGTTCTGGAATCCGTTAAGAGGTCCCTGGGCATAGACACGGTTATAGCGAACATGGACCATTGCCTGAGAGGGAAAGAATCTGCGAGGGATTCGGATTACGTGAGAAAGCTGTCCCTTCAGCTTGGTCTTCCTTTCGAACATAAAAAAGTCGATGTCAGCTCTTCCGTGAAGAAAGGCGCCTCTCTGGAAGAGAGAGCGCGTGATGAAAGATACAGGTTCTTCCGGGAGGCCGCCAGGAGGAGCGGGTGCAATGTTATCGCCACAGGTCACACCATGGACGACCAGGCCGAAACGGTCATTATGAGGGTGATCTACGGTGCCTCCCCGGTGTCGCTTTCGGGAATACCGCCTGTAAGGGAGGAAAAGGGCCTTAAGCTGGTCAGGCCGTTGATACGGGTTTCGCGTGAACAGATACTGGATTTTCTCGAGAAGAACGGGGTCGGATTTGTCGAGGACAGTTCGAACAGTGATGTTATGTTCCTTCGTAACAAGATGCGCCTTGAAGTTCTTCCTTTCCTTGAGAAGTACAATCCCAGGGTCAAGAGATCTTTGGTGAACCTTTCGGATGCGGTAAGGGAAGACCTTGAATATCTACAGCAGCAGAGCAGAAAGGCCATGGAAGGCTCCAGGAACCGAACGAGGATATCCATAAAGGATATAATACTTCAGCCGAAGGCTTTGCGCAGAGAGGTCTTCAAGCAACTTTTCACGAATGCCGGGGGGAACGTCAAAAAACTCTCATACCGTCACTGGATGCTCATGGACAGGTTTCTCAGGGAAAGTGAAAAAGGAAGATCCCTGGATTTTCCCGGCGACATACGTGTTACGAAAAAGGGCTCGGACCTCGTTTTCGACAAGAGGTGAGGGGCCGGGGATAAGCTTCCTGTCAGCAAGTGTTCCCGCGGGCGTTGACCGGTCACTTCTAGTGTGTTACAATTAGCATGACTGAGAGAAGATATTATAAATAATAAATAATATAACTGAAACGGCAGGAGAATGGATAAAAAAATAGGACCATCAAAAAAAGGCACCGGAAAGAATAGAAAGCCAACCCCTGAACCGCCACAGAGCAGCAAGAACCTGCTCGTGTGGATAATCATAATAGTAGGCCTTTTTTATATTTTCCAGTGGGTTTTCTCTTCCATGGAGGAGACTTCCAGGGAAATGACCTACAAGGAATTCTACGAGACAGTCCAGACGAACGAACAGACAGGGACCATCGTATCCGCGGTCATGGTAAAGGATAGTATTTCCGGCAAGCTCAGTGACGGAAGGCAATTTAACGTCAATATTCCCGATGAGGATCCTGAACTGTTGCAACTTTTAAGGAAAAACGTTCCGGAGTTCGACGTCAGACCTCCGCAGACTTTCCTCGCGAATCTTTTTTATTCGCTCGGGCCCATGCTCATATTCATTCTCTTTCTCTGGTTCTTCATATACAGAGGCGCCTCGGCCGGAGGCGGGAAGATGCTTTCTTTCGGCAAGTCCCGCGCGAAGCTGGCAACCAAGGACAAAATGAACGTCACTTTTGATGATGTCGCCGGGATAGAGGAGGCCAAGGAGGAGCTAAGGGAAGTGATAGAATTCTTAAAAGCCCCCCGTAAATTCCAGAAGCTCGGGGGGAAGATGCCCAAGGGGGTGCTTCTTATGGGACCTCCCGGTACAGGCAAGACCCTGCTGGCAAAGGCCGTTGCCGGAGAAGCCGGTGTTCCTTTTTTCAGTATTTCCGGTTCTGATTTCGTGGAGATGTTCGTGGGAGTAGGTGCCTCAAGGGTAAGGGACCTTTTCGAGCAGGCAAAGAAGTCCGCCAAGATGAGCCAGAAAGGCTGCATTATTTTCATGGATGAGATCGATGCTGTAGGCAGGCAGAGGTTTTCCGGTATCGGTGGCGGGCATGACGAACGTGAACAGACTCTCAACGCTCTTCTCTCGGAGATGGACGGTTTTGATACCGGTATAGGTGTAATACTCATAGCGGCGACGAACAGACCGGATGTTCTTGACGCGGCTCTTCTGAGACCCGGCCGTTTTGACAGACAGATAGTGGTCGATCTTCCGGACATAAATGGCCGAGACGCTATTTTAAAGGTCCACGCGAAGAACATAAAGATGAAAGAGGGAGTGGAGCTTTACAAGATAGCCCGTCAGACCGCGGGTTTTTCCGGTGCGGATCTTGCCAACATCATCAATGAAGCCGCTTTGCTAGGCGCCAGAAAGAACAAGGAAGCTGTGGGGCTTGAAGATCTGCAGGAAGCTATGGAGAGGGTTATGGCCGGTCCCCAGAGGAAGTCGCGGAAAATAAGTGACGAGGAGAAAAGGATCATAGCATATCATGAGGCAGGCCATGCCATGATGTCCTTCTTCATAGAAGGCGCTGACCCCTTGCATAAGGTAACCATCGTTTCGCGCGGAATGGCCCTGGGGTATACCATGCAGCTTCCCAAGCAGGACCAGTATATCTACAGGGAGAAGCAGTTCATAGGCAAGATCGCAGGCATGCTCGGGGGCAGGGCAAGTGAGGAGGTCGCTTTCGGTGAGATCTCTACCGGGGCTCAGGATGATATTCGCAAAGCCACAGAGCTCGCCCGGAACATGGTCACTCAGTACGGTATGAGCCAGAGGCTTGGGCATCTTACAGTGGGCAAACGCCACCAGCAGATCTTTCTGGGCAGGGATATTGCCGAAGAGAGAAATTACAGTGAGGATACCGCAAGGGTCATAGATGAGGAAGTGAAGAACATCGTCGACCATTGTTACGAAATAGCCAAGTCGAAACTTCTGGACAACAAAGACAAGCTTGATATATTGGCCAACAAGCTCATTGAAAAAGAGACGCTGGACGAAAGTGAAGTCAAGACGATCATTGGGTTCGATGTTGAAGAGAAAGCCGCCAGAGCGGAGGAAAAGCCGGAAAAGGCATGAAACTCGGCAGGTACACTATACCCATAGGCCAACGCACTTGCATAATGGGCATATTGAACATTACGCCTGACAGTTTCAGCGACGGAGGAAAATATGCCGAACCTGAACGCGCAGTGGATAAAGGGCTCGAGATGGCTGCCAACGGGGCTGATATTATCGATATAGGCGGGGAATCGTCCAGGCCCGGAGCCGAGGCTGTAACAGCCTCTGAAGAAGCGGACAGGATCCTTCCTGTCGTAGAAAAGCTCTCTTCTGAAGCCGGTGTACCGTTGTCCGTGGATACCTGCAAGAGTGAGGTCGCTAGGCAGGCTCTCTCTGCCGGGGCAGTTATGGTGAACGACATAAGGGCTTTGCGGGGGGATAAGCGTATGGCCTCAATAGTGGCTCAGTTCGGGGCGGGCGTGGCCCTTATGCACATGAAAGGCGAGCCCGGGAACATGCAGATGGATCCGCGGTATGGGGATCTCATAAAAGAAATATCGGATCATCTAGCCGGTTCGATAAAAATTGCCGAGGATTCCGGGATAGACCCGGAGATGATAATTGTCGATCCCGGAATAGGTTTTGGTAAGACGCTTCAACACAATCTCAGGATCCTTAAGGATCTCGAAAAGCTGAAAGGTTTGGGAAAACCATTACTGGTGGGAACTTCAAGGAAATCTTTTATCGGCAAAGTGACCTCCAAAGAAGTTACCGGCAGAGAATTCGGTACTGCCGCAAGTGTAGCGGTTGCGATAATGAACGGAGCCGATATGGTTCGGGTACATGATGTTCCCCAGATGAGGGACGTCGCAAGGGTGGTCGACGCGATCAAAACGGGTGTATGAATTATGGTATTCATGTCATGGGAAATAGTTCTTGAGGTACTGATACTTTGGGGAGTTTATTACATGGTGTATCTCTTGTTAAAGGGCACTGCCGCCGAGCAGGTTCTCAAGGGACTCATCATAATATCTTTCGTGGTGCTTTTGAGCAAGGGGCTTAATCTTGTTATCATAAACTGGCTCCTGACGAGACTCCTTGCGATCTCGGTGATAGCCTTTCTTATTATTTTTCAGCCAGAGATACGGCGTGGGCTCGCCAGGATCGGCAGGTTCGGGATCTTTTCAGGGGAAAAAGAGACCCTGAGTGAGATAGCCAAGGCTGCCGTGGTCCTCTCGAAAAAAAAGACCGGTGCGCTTATCGCCATTGAAAGGGAAATAGGGCTGCGCCGTTATGTAGAAAGTGGGGTAACGATCGATTCTACGGTGACGAGCGAACTTATCAATACGATCTTTGATCCAAGCACGCCACTGCACGACGGGGGTGTCATTGTTTCAGAGCAGCGCATAGAGGCCGCAGCCTGCCTTTTTCCACTCACGCAAAACCCAGAAGTTCCAAAAACCATGGGCACCAGGCACAGAGCGGCCCTGGGGCTCAGCGAAGATACCGATTCGGTCATAATAGTGGTAAGCGAAGAGACCGGGGGCATTTCCATCGCGGTAGGCGGCAAAATGACCAGGGATATTGAATCGAAGAGTCTCAGTAGGGTCCTGGAGAGGGTATATGTGCCGAAAGAACGAAAAAGATCCGTTCCAGCTATCATAAGAAGAATTATGCAAAAGAAGAAGATGATCGGAGACAATGCATGAGATGGGGAAAGATCATTCTGAATAATTTCTGGGCCAAGCTTATTGCGCTGGCATTAGCTGTAGCGACATGGTTCTACGTCTTCGATGTCGTCAATACCGATACTTATATCCAGAAAGAGGAGACTTCCGAAGAGATCTTTTCCAGATTCAATTTCGTGGTAAAGCAGGTCCCTGTAAAACCTGTGTTCTGGGGAAAATCCCCACAGGGATACAGGGTCGTCTTTGATAAGGTTAAAGTCGAGCCCGCAAGAGTATCTATTTTTGGCCCCAGTGAAGTGATAGAGTCGGTGGATGAGCTAAGGACGGAGAAGATAAACCTTGGTGAGTATACCCGAAGCGCAAGGTTGCAGCTCGGACTGAGGTCGGATGTCAAGTTCCTGCAGTTCGATGATGAAGTCGTTGACGTTTATCTTCCGGTGGAATCCGCAGGTGAGGAGCAGAAATAGATGACTAAACTCGGCGTCAATATCGATCACGTGGCCACTATCAGGGAAGCCAGAAAAACCTTCGAGCCAGATCCCGTGGAAGCCGTTTACGAATGCGAGAAGGCAGGGTGCGACGGTATAGTCTGCCATTTACGTAAGGACAGGCGCCATATAAACGATACTGATCTTGAAAGGATAAAAGACGCTGTTACCACGCGACTCAATCTTGAGATGTCCGTTGATAGTGAGATACTGGATATAGCCTGCCGGATAAAACCAGACCAGGCCACGATCGTTCCCGAGAACAGGCAGGAAATAACAACTGAAGGCGGATTGGATGTTGTGGGTAATATGAAAAGGGTTAAAGAGGTCGTGGGCGCTCTGCAAAGATCAGGCATCACGGTAAGCCTTTTCATTGACCCTGAGGTCTCCCAGGTGGATGCCGCTGTGGATAGCGGTGTGAAGATGGTCGAGTTCCATATTGGAGGGTATGCCGAGCAATTCCATTCCGGAGGTGATCATAAAGGCGAGCTGAACGTTCTGGAGAAGGTATCATCTTACGCGAGGGGCAAGGACATAACCGTCTGCGCCGGGCACGGCCTTACTTATCAGAATGTTGAGCCGATAGCGGCCATTGACGGGATGTACGAGCTTAATATAGGCCATTCGATAATTTCCAGGTCGGTGTTCGTCGGTTTGGCCGAAGCGGTCAGGATGATGAAAGAATCAATACGATGAACGTTCAGGGCATAGGCATAGACGCGATCGAGATCGAAAGGTTCCAGAATGCGGTCAACAAACACGGGGAACCGTTCCTTGAGCGGATATTCACCGACAAAGAGCTTAAGCATGCCGTCGGTAAGAACAGAAAAGGCTATTACATGCACATGGCCGGCAAGTTCGCGGCCAAGGAAGCCGTTAAAAAGGCGCTTCCTGACGGAGCCCGCATAGGCCTGAACTGGGCGGAAATAGAGATACTCAATGCCGAAGACGGGAAACCCTACGCCGTTCTGCACGGCCAGGCAAAGGAATTGATGAATAAATATGAACTGTCGCGGGTTTTTGTCAGTATTTCCCATACTCACGAGCTTGCGACCTCAAACGCGATGGTGGTGAAAAATGGTACGTGAACACATAGATAAGATTCCTTCCAGGCGCAAGGATTCGCATAAAGGCGATTATGGTAAGGTCCTTGTACTTGCTGGCTCTAGAGGGATGACCGGTGCGGCTTTTCTTTGCTCGCAGGGGGCGCTTCATTCGGGAAGCGGGTTGGTAATTAATGGCATACCAGAATCTCTGAACCCGGTGATGGAAGTCAAACTTACCGAGGTCATGACCTTGCCTCTGCATGAAACTCCGGAGCAGGCACTTGGGCATAAGGCCAAGGCCGATATACTCGCATTTTCTAAGAAATGTGATGTTGTTGCAATGGGGCCGGGGATGGGTACCGCTGACAGCACGAAAACTCTCGTTAAGGACCTTTTGAATGAGATTGAGATACCTCTGGTGCTTGATGCTGATGGGATAAATTGTCTGGAGGGGGATATTGATATTCTAGGCAAAAGATCTTTCAGGACCGTTATTACACCTCACCCGGGGGAGCTTGCCCGCTTGACCGGTAAGACGGCCACGGACATACAGGCAAACAGGGAAGATATCACCAAAAGCATAGCTGAGGTAACTGAAACGGTTGTTGTGCTTAAGGGGTACGGGACTGTTGTCGCAAGTCCCGACGGGAAGGTGTATGTTAACCAGACAGGTAATTCAGGCATGGCCTCAGGCGGCACAGGTGATGTGCTGACGGGCATGATAGCTTCCTTTATCGGGCAGGGCATTGATGATTATTCGGCGAGCGTTTGTGCCGTTTATCTCCATGGTACGGCTGGGGATATTGCCGCAGAAGAAGTCGGGCAGTTCAGCATGACAGCTTCTGATATACTGGACCTTTTGCCGGAGGCATTTGACAGGGCCGGTATATAGGGCAAGACCCCTGAAACCTTTTCATTGATGGGGGGATGCAATGGAAGGATATGATTAATATAAACTGAAGGCAATGCCGCTTTGATAGTGGTATTGCCTTTTTTGCTGTAGAAAGTGTGACAGGAGAACATGGCTGGAAAAGAAAATAAGACAAAAAAACCAGTTCCTGCAAGAGAGAACCTAACCCCGGACATTATGTTCAGGCGATTTGCCGAAGCTGCCGGGCAAGGTTTGGGCATGGCAAATATGCAGGGCCGAGTGGTCTATGTCAACCCGGCTCTTTGCCGGATGTTCGGTGAGGAGAGTCCCGGCGACTGTTACAAAAAGCATCTGAGAGATTATTATTCGAAAGAGTCTTATGAAAATTTTGTCACAAGTGTTCGGGAAAAAGTATTAGAAAAAGGTCATTGGACCGGGGAGGCGGTCCTTCTTTCAGCGGAGGGGAGGAAGACCCCGGTAATCGAGAACATTTTCATCATAAAGGACGCAGAAGGTAATCCTGAATATTATGCGAATGTGATCACGGATATTACCGAACTCAAGCAGAAGGAGCAAGAGATACAGAATCTTGCGAAGTTCCTTTCGGAAGACCCCAGTCCGGTCCTGCGCGTGGACAGCCAGGGGAGAATATTATACGCCAATGAATCTTCGGAAGGACTACTGAAAAGCTGGAAAACCGCGACAGGCAAAACAGTGCCGGATGAATGGATCGAAATAATAAAAGATGCTTTAAGGACCGGGGAGAACAGTCTGGAGGAGTCGCGTTCGAACAGTCGTTTCTTCTCCGTTCATGTAGCGCCGATCACCGATTCGGATTATGTCAATCTTTACGCGCATGATATCACGCGGCGTAAATTGATAGAGAACGAGCTCAAGGACAGTGAAAGGTTCCTGCAATCGGTCTTTGACGGTATACAGGACGGAATAAGCATATTGGACAAGGATCTTAACGTGGTGAAAACGAATTTATGGATCGAACGGATGCATGAGTATGCCATTCCGATCGTAGGCAAGAAGTGTTATGAGGTTTATCAGCAGAGAAGCGATGTGTGTCCCTGGTGCCCTTCGGTTAAAACCTTCCAGACCGGACAGATGGAATCGGCCGTGGTCCCTTACCCCTCTGAGGAAAACCCCGAGGGCTGGATGCTTCTTTCCTCGTATCCTTTCAGGAATGCTCAAGGTGAAATGGTGGGTATTATTGAGCATATCAAGGACATAACCGACCTGAAAATGGCTGAATTCGAACTTGAAGCATATCGCCAGCATTTAGAGGAACTGGTCGAAGAAAGGACCAGAGAACTTGGCGAAGCCAACAAGGAGCTTGAAGCTTTCAGTTATTCTGTATCACATGATCTGAGAGCTCCTTTAAGGAGCATGGACGGGTTCAGCCGCATTCTCCTGGAAGATTACTCTGAGAAGTTGGACCAAAAGGGGGCGGATCATTTGCGGCGCATACGCAGTTCATGCCAGCACATGGGACGGCTCATTGACGACATCCTTACGCTGTCGAAGGTTACCCGGCAGGATCTCAACCGCAGGACGGTAAATCTCAGCGATATCGCGGCGGATCTGGTGGAGGACCTTAAAACCCGTTATTCGGGAAAGAATATAGATTTTCTAATAGCCCCTGGTCTTAAAGTGAGAGCGGACCAAAGATTGATGCGCATCGTTATGGAAAATCTTCTGGAGAACGCCTGTAAATTTTCAGAACGCAAAAAGCAAGCCCGTGTTGAAGTGGGATCAGTTGATATCGGCGGGGAAAAAGCTGTCTTTGTCAGGGATAATGGCGTCGGTTTCAATATGGCCTATGCTGACAGGATATTCGGCCCTTTCCAGAGGGTTCATTCGCAGAAGGATTTTCCGGGCACGGGAATAGGTTTGGCTACTGTAAAGCGAATAATCAGCCGACATGGCGGTCGTGTCTGGGCGGACAGCAGGCCAAGCAGGGGAGCGACATTTTATTTTACCATATCCGATAAATCAGCAACTTGTGCGGAAGGATCTTTAGACCATACCAGTTAAGGGTAAGGCAGATCTTATTGCTTTGTCAGGGAACATAGAACGAGAAAGAGGTTCACTGCACATACAAACGGAAGATCTATGCACAGGAGTATGAGATGGCAAAAAAAATACGGGTTCTAATGGTGGAAGACTCGGCTGACGACGCTCTCATGGTCGAACATGAACTGCAAAAGGGAGGATTCCTTCCGGAGGTAAAAAGGGTGGAAACTCGCGAACAGATGTCGCGCGCGCTCGACGAAGGGCAGTGGGATATAATCATCGCTGATTACAAATTGCCGGAATTCAGCGGTGAGGACGCGCTGGAACTGTTGAAGGAGAAAGCGATAGACCTGCCTTTCATAGTGGTATCCGGAACCATAGGTGAAGAAATAGCGGTCAAGATGTTGAAGAATGGCGCCAGCGATTACATGGTCAAGGGCAAACTGGCACGCCTTTATCCAGCCGTAGAACGGGAGATGGAAGAATCCCGAATGCGCGGATCGAGGAGGAGGACCGAGAAAGAGCTCGATAATGCAAATAAGTTCATGAAAGATATACTGCAGAGCATATCGGATGGTTTTATGGTCCTTGACGAGAGAATGGTAGTTCTTTACTTCAATAAAGCGGCACAGGAAATGCTGGGAAGAAAGAAGGAAGAGGTTGTCGGAAAGAATTTACTGGAAGCTTTTCCCGAGGCGAAGAATTCCGTCTTCGAAGAAAAATACAAATGGGCGCTGCAGAATAAACAGCCGTTATTCTTTGAAACTTATTTCGGGGTGGAACCGTATTGCGACTGGTTCGATGTCAGGGTCTATCCGAGCCAGAGAGGTATTTCTGTTTATTTCCGGGTGATCACCGAACAAAAAAAGACGGAAAGAGCGCTGAAGGAAAGCGAGGAAAAATACAGGATGTTCTTTGAGAGCGCTGCGGACCTTATCGCAATAGTCGACCCTAAAGGCAAATTTCTTGATCTCAATAGGAAGTTCGAGGAAGAAAGCAAATACAGCAGACAGGAGATGATGGGCAAGAACGTATTTACCAGCGGCATTATTTCGAAGTCGTCCGTACCGAAGACAATGGCAGCGATGAACAAGGTGTTAAGAAAAGGAGAGTCTCCCATTGTCGAGGTGGAAGGTGTGACCAAGGATGGAAATCTGGTGCCGTACGAGCTTAGGGGCATTCCGTTGAAAAAAGAGGGGAAGATCATAGCCGTTCAAGCCATTTTGAGGAACCTGACTTACAGGAAAAAACTGAAGACCACCCAGAGATTCGCCCAGATAGGCGAAATGATGGCGGATATGGCGCATGAGATAAAGAATCCTCTACAGGTGATATCGGGAAGAGCGCAGATAGCCCTGATGGAAGAGCCGGGCAACGAAGAGATAAAAGGCGCGTTGGAGATAATCCATGATCAGGCCCAAAGGGCTAATGAGCTTATGCACAAGTTCCTGTATTTTTCCAAACCGAGCAAGGGTGATTACAAGCAGGTGAATATCAATGAGAGCATCGATTATGTTCTGAGTCTGGTGGAGCACCCGTTTTCCCTGAAGAACATTAAGATAGAAAAAGATTATGTTTCTTCTCCGATCCTGGTGGAGGCGGATGAGAAAAGTCTGCACGAGGTCTTTCTGAATTTAATTAACAATTCAGCTGATGCCATGCCTGAAGGTGGGAGGCTTAAGGTCAAGACCGACGTGCAGGACAACATGTTTCGCATTAAGATAGAGGATACCGGTAGCGGAATAGACGAGGAGCATATGAAGAAGCTATTCGATCCATTCTTTACCACAAAAGAAAAGGGGACCGGACTGGGCCTGCCTTTATGTTACAATATAGTAAAGGCCCACGGCGGGGAGCTTTCATTCTCCAGCGAAAAAGGCGAGGGCACCACTGCCACCATACTCCTTCCATTGAAAAAGAGTTAGATTTTCCCCGTCATTCGGACTTATTCCGTGTAAATAGGGTGTTGAATAAATAACATATTGTGATATACTTATCACATTGAACGGACACTGTATTTGTTTAATGCCGGCGTAGCTCAGGGGTAGAGCAGGGGTTTTGTAAACCTCTGGTCGGGGGTTCGAATCCCTCCGCCGGCTCCATTTTCCAAGTACAAAGCTCTTTACAAATAGAGAATAATAATATAGAATACGCCTTTAGTGCGTTGTTCTATTATAAATCAGGGGAGATGCCGGAGTGGTCAATCGGAGCAGACTGTAAATCTGTCGGCTTTAGCCTACGGAGGTTCAAATCCTCCTCTCCCCACCACTATATAAAAAGCCACCTGCATTTGGTGGCTTTTTTCTTGAATCGCCTTATCTGCCTCTTTTTACTTAAACTATTATATTTTCTGCTATTTAAGAAGATTTTAACTTTATTTTAACAATCCCTATGTATAATTTAAGAGAAAGTAAAGGGAGGGTATTTATGGGTAGTTGCCCCTTAGTGAAAAAGAAGATTCTTGTCATTGATGACGAGGAAGGCTTTACCGAAATGGTGAAAGAAGCTCTTGAGCAGACCGGACAGTATAAGGTGGATATAGAGAATAATGCAGCAAGGGTGCTTGACACCGTCAGAAAAGTCCAGCCGGACTTGATATTGCTGGATGTTCTCCTTCCGTATATGGATGGACCACATATCGCTGAGCTGATCAGGCGGGATAATTCTTCGGGGGATATTCCAATTGTTTACGTATCGGGTTTATTTGATTTCGTTGCCGAAGATGAGAAGCCGGGTCTTATGCTTTTATCCAAGCCTTTACAGGTAAAAAAACTTATCAGGTGTGTGGAGAAAAACATTTAGAATGTTCTCGCTTCGATTAGGGAACACCCACGAGCTTGCCGTATGCCTTGTCCCTTTTATAGTGTCTTTCCACATAAGCCCTTGTAAAGTCCGTTCCATCAGAGTAAAATCATATATATGAAATCTTTTATATGTATAATATTGGCACTTTGTGCAGCCGTGTCCATTCCGGTATCGGTATGCGGTCAGAAGCCCGCACATCAACCGGACGTGGAAGCTATCAGGTATCAGCTGCACATAGTAACGGATGTTAACGAATATCTGGATGACCTCTTTCTGGAATTCAGTGAAGGGTATATTCATCCGGACAAAGCTCTCGCAAAGGTAAATCTCCTGAAGCACGAGTATAATAAACTGGTGGAGCCGGTGCCCGAGGAGGGCATAAAGCTGCATGAACTTATGAATAAGCTTCTTGCCCGGATAGAATATTATTTTATCCATTACAAGAGAACAGACAGGGAGAACCCTCAGATCAACTTGCAGATAGCAAGGGCCAGGTTCGATTTTAATCGGGAGGAAGAAAGGTTGAGATATCTTTATGGTACACCCGCTGGGCGACCTTTTCAGCCATGAAGATCTGGAGCGAATAAATGGGCATAGCCGATATTCTGAATGATCTCTTCAGGCGTTTTAAAGAACAGAACTTTCTCGACAGGGTCTATCAGGTCATTGTCCTTGTGTGGATAATCACCTGCAGCGCGTGGGCTATCAGTCATTTTTTGTATTATCTTAACCTGTGCCGGGCTTCCTATGAGATCTACGTATCCGGCAGTGCGACCGTAACGATGCTTTTGATCGGTATCGAGACCTTGATAGCATGGGTCTTTCTGGTCGTAATTCCCGTAAAATTAGTACCTGTGATCTGGTTTGTCTGCCTGAAGCTCGGCGAATATCTCCGGGCGAGGACCTGAAATCAAGGAGGGATGTATGGATTTTACCACTTTCAAGAAGATAATCTACAGGGAAGGCTATATAATCGTATCTTTTTTTCTTATGTGGTTTATCCTCAATCTGTTAGTGACTCTGCACGTCAAGCCTACATATTCCTTTCATAGGACGGTGGATATTCTGGTGGTGGCGCTTTACGCTGGCTATTGGTTCGGGAGGTTCGTCAGCTGGCTTATAAAAAAGAACAGGCAGATCAAGCCGTATTGATGCGGAGGAAAGGGCGGCAAATATGAGGAAAATTCTTGCGGTGACTGCGGTCATATTCGCGGTAACAACGCTCGGTGCAAACGCGGACCAGTGGGACGATTTGGTAAAGGAAGCCCTGAAGCAAAGACCTTCGCAGCAGAAACGCAAAACAAGGTCCGGTAAAAGATTGCTTCGTGAGAAAAGGGAAAGGATCGCTCAGATAGACGCCAAGGTCCCTGACCTCATCAAAAAAGGGGATTATCAAAAAGCCGAAGAACTGTTCAAGGAGGCATTACGACTGACCATCGAGCTGTATCACCCGGATCACCTCAGGGTAGCCGAAAGGTTCCTGCTTCTGGGAATTCTCTACATGGAGGCCAGGATGCCCGCAAAAGCGGAAGAAGTCCTTTTGTGGTCCCTCAAAATAGGCGAGCCCATACTTGGGGAGGGTGATTACCGTCTTGGCAATGTTTACCTTTTTCTGGCACGGGCGTATTTTGACCAGAACAAGTACGAATTGGCGGCTGAACAGGCTACTCTTTATCTTATGATCTGCAAGGCGTATTTCGGGGATGATAACCCCCGTACGGTAGCGGCAAGGGACTTTCTGGGTGATATTTACGCCGAGCAGCAGAAGAAAAAATAACGTATTTGCAAATATGCTATTGAGCGTGTATATTTTGAGTATTATAATATAATACGTTTACTAAAATGTAAGGAGGAAAAATGAAAAAGATAGCAGTATTAGCGATTATTGTCGTTTTCGCTCTCGGCACTGTTTCAGCTTTTGCCGGAGAGGGGCAGAAGGGCAAACCCATGAGCAAATCCTATGACGATGGTACGTTCCAGGCAGCTGCCGAACATATTTCGCATTGGGGCAAGTCCCAGGAGATAGTAAAAGACGAGTCTTTACGTGATAAGGAAGCTGAACTGGAAAAAAGAAGAAAAGGCAAAAACGCCATTGGTATCATCTAACTGCGCCAGGGATTCGATCACATGACAGGGAGTTGCCTCAAGCGACTCCCTGTCTTTTTTCAAGAGAGAAAACGTCCTGCTGAAAGGATAATATGCGGAAGATCCCCCATGTATTCCCTTCCTGGGTAATAAACTTCTTCTTTTTGCTCGGTCTTGTTTGTGCATTTGCGTTCAGGTCGATCATAGTGTTGGAACACCTGAGACCGGACCTGGTCAGGCCGGTATGGTATTTAGCGGTTCTCGGGTATGTACTTTTCTTTCTTTACAGATATTCGATCGCGCGAAAACGCAGAAAAACTGTTACAGAGTACGATCTTATAAACAAAATAAGGAATGGCGAGCGCCTCGGTCAACAGGAGCGGGAAGCGGCCGTGTATTCTCTTTCATCTATCGTTAGGTCCAGGGAAATATTCAATTATCTTGTTATATCGATACTGTCGGTGCTCGCGATAGGTGCGGATTTATTATTGACGCTTATGGGCAGATAGGATACGGATAAAAGGTTGCCATCGGCATGTTCCATGCTTTAGGGGGCAGTTATTTAAGCTGCATCAATACAACTATATATAATATTAATATCGCATTACTTGCAAGGTTTATGGCCAGAAGGTATATTATAAGCGATTCCATGAAGAAGGCTTCTATTATATATTTGGCTTGTCTTTTTATCTTTTTGCCGGGGTGTACAAGGTCGGGTTCCCGGGAAGGCGATGCTAAGACGGATCTTATCGGCGAAATGGCCGGTGAAACGCAACTCCGGTCGTACAAAAAGACCAAAGATAAGGTGCTTGATATACAGCAACGATCAAGGGAAAGGGCTCAATGGGAGGAATGAATGCCGGGATTGCAGGTTTTCTTTTCCTAGGTTTATTCTTTGCGGCCACATGCGCGGCACAGACCGATAGCGAGATAGATCACGCGGTCAAGGAAGTGGACAGGCCGGTTCGTGAACAGGTTCAGGAAGAATTAATGGAGATCGAACACCGAAAGCGTGGTCCGGGGGCTAGCTATACCGCATCCGGAACTGGACTTATCGAATATGATGCGACCACGGGCGCCTTAAGGCCAATGCCGTCCGGTCGCGCCGATTGAACGGGAGGCAGCGACATGACCTGGAGAAGATGTTACATAGTATATATTATGGTGATATTCGTGCTGATAGCGATCTTTGCCCCGCATTTTGCATACGCTGAGGAACTTGAGGCTATCAAGCTTTCCGCGCCCCGTTTCGACCGGGGGATGCTGCTTATGGACGCGCTAAAGGAGCGCAAAAGCACAAGGTCTTTCAGTGGAAAAGAGATTCCCGTTGACGTGCTCTCGGATCTTTTGTGGGCGGCTTGGGGGATAAACCGGCCCGAAGAGGGAAAGAGGACAGCGCCTTCGGCCATGAACCTGCAGGAAATAGATATTTACCTGGCCATGCGGGATGGCGTGTACCTTTACAGGCCCGGGCAAAATCTTCTTGAACCGGTCCTGGCCCGTGATATAAGAGAATCTACAGGGGTGCAGGAATTCACTCAAAAAGCGCCCGTGAACCTTATATATGTCGCTGATCTTTCAAGGATGCCCACGGATAAAAGCGGCAAGAGTTTTTTTTCGGCGATCGATACTGGCTACATCAGCCAGAATGTCTACCTTTTCTGTGCTTCTGAAGGTCTGGCCACGGTGGCCATCGCATGGGTGGATAAAGAATCACTGGAAGAACTCATGGGACTGAGAAAAGATCAGAAGGTGATATTGACCCAGCCGGTAGGATATCCGGAATAAAACGTTTCTGCGGGCAGTTGAAGCGGGGGTGCGATGAAAATAGAGACAAAAATAATTCTTATATCCATAGCTGCGGGCCTTTCAATGTGGGTCCTGGACGCTGTTGTGGATTATCTTTTCTTTTTCAGGGGAACTTTCTGGCAGTCCATGGCGACCATGGTAGCTCCTCACGATGCTTACCTGCGTGTCGTTATCATGATCGTGTTCCCTCTTTTCGGTATCATTATAGCCAAGGTCGTCGGTAAACTCCGGAGGCTCGAGGAAGCTCTTGAAGCAAGCGAAAGGGCTTTGCGTGACATAGTCGATTTCGATAACGTGGTGCTTACCACTCTGCCTTTCGGTATACAGGTCGTAGATGAACAGGGGAATATGCTTTTTATGAATAAGACCATGGAAGAATGGGCGGGCCGCCCCCGTCTGGGGAGTAAATGCTGGGAGATGATAAGGGATGATCAGGAAAAATGTCCCGAGTGTCCTCTGGGAAGTGATATCAAATACGGCAAGCCCGAATGTCTTACTGCGGAAAATGTCTTCGGCAGGAAAAAAGTGCGCATTATTTATACGGGTATGTTCTATAACGGCACAGAGGCCATGCTCGAGGTGTTCCTTGATCTGGATGAATACGAAAGATGCCGTCTTCCGGAAATAAGCGAGGAACGCATAGCGCAGATAAAAAAAGCTGTAGAATCGCAGAGGCAAAGAAAAGAAAAAGAAGAGCAGGTCTGATCTAAATGGCAAGAGCGCTGACGATAGATATTGAGGGGATTGGAAGGGTTTTATTGGAGAAAAGCAAGAGGTCCAAATACCTGAATATTTTCGTTATGCCCTTCAAGGGAGTGCGAGTAGCGATACCATACGGTATCTCTTTTGACGAGGCCGAAGGATATGTGCGGTCCAAAGTCGATTGGATAAAAAAACATATCGCCAGGATCAAGAAGGTGGAGGCCGAATATTTCTCAGTTGCGAAGGAAGTCTCGGTAATTGATGAGAGGGAGGCCAGGATAGGATTAGCGCAAAGAGTTAAGGAGCTTGCATCCAGACATGGATTCTCGTACGGTAAATTGTATATAAGGTGTCAGAGGACAAGGTGGGGAAGCTGTTCTCACAACAATAATTTGTCACTTAATATTAAACTGATGTCAATTCCCCGGGAGCTTTGCGAGTACGTGATCCTGCATGAGCTTATGCACACGCGCATAAAGAATCACGGTAAAAGGTTCTGGGCGCAGCTTGACAGGATCGTGGACGGGGCGAAGTCTCTGGATAAACAGCTTAGAAGATATAACCTTGAACTTTTGTGAATGGGGGTGCCATGAAAGAGATAATTATTTCTGTAGTAATTGGTGTGAGCGTGGTAACGGCTTCGCTGGTCATCGGGATTAATCTTCCCGGCCGATACAGGGTCGTAATAAATAGCACTTTCGGCGCAGTGAAATACGACAGCGTGACCGGAAGAACATGGAGATTGGGCAAGACCCAGATAGTTGAGATAAAGGATTATGGAAGGGTTTTTGAGGAACCCGAGAGCGGAGGGGATTAATATGCGTTCGATCACGGTTTTGGTGATGGCGGGAAGCCTGTTATTCGGCGCCCTGGCTTTATCCGGTTGTGATGCTGAAGAGCTGACCGTAAGGTACGTGGTTGCCAGGTATCTTGGCGCCACCATCAACGGCAGGCATGAGGAAGCTTACAGGTACATTTCAAGTAAAGACAAGCAAATCAAGAGTCTTGAGCAGACCGTACCCGAACAGAGATGGGAGAAAGGAACATTAAAGAGCTATCTTCTTCGGTACACACGATATACCATAGGGAATATTAATATTGAAGGGGATAATGCGAGCGTAAGCTTTACAATTACTTCACCGGATTACAGGCTGATAAGCATGGACATACCCCAGTTCGATCTGACGAAGGCCCCCAGAGAGGGTGAATACGGCAAACGCATGGTCAAATTGCTGAAGGATACTTACGGAGGAGATCTCCCGCAGATTGTCAGAAGCCAGCGGATCGACCTCGTCAAAGAAGACGGGACTTGGAGGGTTTTTCTTAACTGGGAAGAAGAAAGGGAAAAGGAAGCTCAGCAGAAGGAGGAAATGGAAAAGCTCTTGCTGGAGGAGAGCAAAAAGCATAAGGAGCGCCAGGCCAGGGAGGAGGCCCTCCGTGAAAAGGTTGAAAAAGACAAACAGCGGTTATTAGAAGAACAGAAGCAATTAAGGCAGACAGGTTCCGATGAGCTGTAATTTAAAGATATTATGTCTTGGTGTGTTGTTGTGCTTTCTTGCTTCCGGTGCAGAGGGACTAAAAGATAAGCACATGACCAAGTACGGGTTCGCGAGGGAATTCATAAGCGGCCTGAGCTTAATCAAGAAAATCAGGGAAATAGACAAACTTGGTGAGTTACCAGCTGATCTTCCCGGGAAAAAGGCCGCGATCGAAGATTACATTGCGGATATCAGACGGGCAAGGGCTGATCTGCTCGAGATGCGCACGGCGCTGGCACCTTACGAGAATTCGTCTGATGAGCAGGTGCGAAAGGCATCTGTTTTGGCATTAAAGAGCTACGACAGCTATATAAGGGCATTGAGCGATATACTGCGCGAGCAAAGCCTGATTTGGCAGATACGTCTTACGGGTCAGGAGATGGCGCGGGTGATCGGCCGAATAAGGGATGAATATCCCCGGATCGATATGGCTATGAAAATCTTAAGGGATTCTTCAATGCTCGTTTCCCTGGCTATGCTGGAGGCCGAGGCTGACCAGGCGGGTAAGCTAACATATCTGGGTATAACTTCCGAGCAGAGAAGGGAGCTCATAAATTATCTGGAAAAGATCTATGGCAAGGATTTGTCTGGTGATATACGTGAAAGCGATCCAGTGATATACCAGTGCGGGGCGATACTTCTTAAGGGACTTACCGGTATACACCTGTCATCAGACGAGAGGGAGCATGTTAACTGATCCCATGAATTGAACTTATTTCGAACAGCTCGATCAGGAGAAAGGGCGGTGTGTAATGAAAAAAATATGGATATATGTTCTTGTCGGATTGCTTGCGGTCGTTCTGGCGTTATCGGCTACCAAGGACAACATTCTCAAGTTCTCGCTGGAAAGGGGAGTTACCGGCGTAACAGGTCTTAAGCTAAGCATAAGTGATTTCAAGGTAGGCCTTATCAAGACCATGATAGATATCCGTGGTCTGAGGCTTTATAATCCAAGAGGTTTCAAGGATAGGATAATGCTGGACATGCCGAAGATATACGTGGACTACGATCTTCTCGCTTTTTTCAAGGGCAGGGTACATCTTAGCCAGGTCAATATAGAACTCAGGGAATTCATAGTTGAGAAGAACAGCAGGGGAGAGCTCAATCTGGATTCGCTGAAGATGGCGCAGGATAAGGGAGAGCAAAAGAAGGCTCCCGAAAGCAAAGAGGATATCCAGCTCCAGATAGATAACCTCAGGCTCAAGGTGGGCAAGGTTATATACAAGGATTATTCCAAACAGGAACAGCCTCAGGTCCAGGAGTTCGACGTCAATATAGATGAGACCTACAATGACATAACCGATCTGGAATCCGTGATCAGTCTGATCATGGTCAAAGCGCTTGCAAAGACCACGGTTTCAAGACTTGCGAATTTCGAGCTGAACAAGCTCACCGATAATATCACGGACAAGTTACTTTCATCTTCGAAACTGTTTTCGCCAGAGAAAGCCGGGAAAATAGGCGGGACTCTGAAGAAGCTCGAGGGCTCTTTGTTCGGCGGTGATGAATAGGAGCAAAGGGAACTGACATGAGGAAAATATTGCTCATCGGGGTCTTAGTGGTGCTGGTGAATTTATCTTTACGGGCTTGGTCCCAGTTTGCTGAGATTGACATCGGCAATCTTCCGGATGGAACATATAGCGCAGAAGAGGCCGATTACGATGAATCCGTGATCAGGGTGAAGGTGACCGTTACCAGCGGAAGAATAACGGACATAAAGATAGTTGAATCCCGCGTAGATCCCCATGTTGAACTCGCAAAGGCAGTTATCGATAGAGTCATAGGACTTCAGACAGTTAATGTCGACGCGGTGACGGGAGCGACATTTACCAGTGCGGCCATATTGAAAGCCGTTGAAAAAGCACTTCTAAAGGCGATGGAACAAGAAGTTCAACTATAGACTGCTGGATGTGCGGTTAATGGATCACGCAGCATAGGCGAGTTAGACCTTGACAACGGCACAAGAAAGTGTATATTATTCAGTTAAACATGAACGGAGCGAGCGTAGCACAATGGTAGTGCAGAAGCCTTCCAAGCTTCCTACGTGGGTTCGATTCCCATCGCTCGCTCCATTTTTTATGTAAAGCAGTTATATTCTTTCCAATAGAGTCAAATCCCAGTATTCTCTTAAATATAGTATCTGCAAATAGTTACACATAAGTTAAAAAAACAAAACCTAGATAACTCTTTGTTGCGCTGATGCCGGCTTTATATTATAATGAAGATACTTTTTATTTAACTAACATATCATAGTTATAATAATAATGAATTCCTTTAAAGTGAAACATAGATCATGGTTCAAAAGCATCGCTGTGGCAGTGGTTTGTCTACTCACTGTACATGGCCTGACGTGGGCGCATCCGGGCTTTGTCCGGGATCATCAAGGAACTCCTGCTTTGCAGGTCCAGTCTATTTTCAAGCCTATACTGGATGTGACCGGTCATCAGTATGACACACAGATAAGGGTAGAGCTTGCTTGTATACTCACTATGGCCCTGAAAAATGAAGTTCCTGCTTTTCAGGACATCAATTCAGAACTAGACAAATGGCTTAGCGATGTTGCTGGGGTAAACAAAAAGAGGCTGCTCGATGTCGTTTCCAATCCGATAAAGAAGCAAGGGAAAACGATCATAGAAGTAAGGTTGTTCGATGAACTTCATATGCAGAGAAAGTTCCGGATCGTTTCAAGCTGTAAGTCCATAACAGATATTCAACATGATGAGAGCAAGATCGATATTGAGATCATCACTCAAGACCAGCGGGGTTACGAGAGAGAAGGGTCTTTTGGGTATCGCGAGGGAGGCAGAGAAGGTCTTGAGAACGAAGAGAAAGCCCGGGAAGAAGCAGCTGTGTCAGGAGAAAGCCAGCTACGATCCAGGGACGATCAAATGTATCCATCTGTTGTCGCACACCTCAAGGAACTTTTCGGTGGTAATCTTAATGGTAAAAAAGTCTTGGAGCTTGGGGCAGGGTCAAGCCCCGGGAACATACTTGCGCTTAAGAGTGAAGGCGCGCAGGTGGACGCGGTCGACATAGATGAAACGTCCCTTAAAAGACTGAGAACGTTACTACTTAAGGCGGGTGCCGATGATGTGAAACTTATTGAGATGGATTTTAACGGAATCTTTCAGCTAGAGAGTGAACAATATGATGCGATAATCTTCAGGAACATTCTTGACTTCGTTCCCGATGGGATCGACCATCTCGGTCATGCAGAACAGGATATACGCGTCAGGGCGCACGCTCATTTTAAGGCACGTAAATTCTTCTTTTCAGAATGCGCGAGAGTGCTCAAGGATGGAGGGGTCGTGGTCGCCGAAGATGTTGCTGAGCCTGCGTATGATTATGAAAGCACCGTCCTGAGTGATATGCTCAGGACATTCCATGATATTGCGGATATAGGAAAAGCGGCGCAGGAAGCGGGATTCCGGATCGTTGTCAGGAACAGGTCGTTCGATGACACGCTGCTCATCCTCTTGCATGAGAGACCTTCGATAAAAAAAGGCGCGGTAAGCGTGACATCTTCACAGATCGAAGGATACAGTGGCACTGAATATCCTTATAACGAAACCTATCCCAGGCAGCTTATCAAGATCATGAGCTCTCGGGAAAACACAGACGGTATGGTCGTTGCCGAGCTGGGGTGCGGTCAGGGGCAACTCGCCAGATGGGTCAGTGGTAAGGGGTTTCCGGTGATCGGACTGGATATAAACCCCGCGAACATAAAAGTCGCGGAACAGAACACTATAGATGAGGGTATGCAGCTTGTTCGGGGGCGCTCCGCATGGGAAAAAGTGAAAAAACTTTCATCCGCCGACCATCCCGCGAATGCTTTCCAGCAGTGTGACCTGGCTCACGGCATTCCACTTCCTGACGGGTCCGTTGACGCTATTATTCTGCACAGGACCCTCAGCCAGATCATAAAGAATCAGGACCGCGAGTATCTGCTAGAAGAGATAGAAAGGGTGCTTAAACCCGGTGGATATGTCTCTTATCTGGATTTCAGCGATCTTTACCCACAGGGGCTTGATGGACGTTACGATTTTCAAAAAGAGGTTATAAGACGCCTTCTCAGAGACGGTCTTTTGCCTTCGGTCCTTCGGGGTTTTATGGGCGATGCGCAGATAACACCTGTTCTGGTTTATCAGCATTTGCAGGGGCCCACGAAGAACGAATCCGAGTATGCCGATCCGCAAGAGCTATACACGGATATAAAGAGCGGACGCGTAAAGGTGGTCTTCATCGGCATCCATGAGCGGGACAGATCCGTCAAAGCTCGCTTCACCAGGCTGGGGTTCAGCGGTTTTACCGCACAGGAGGTCTTTATCAAGCGTAAGGAGAACCGGTATGCGCGATTAGGCGGATTCGTCGCCCAAAAGCCTCCAGGTATTTCCGCGGTCCCTGAAATAGGCAAAAAGGCTCGAGTAGAGATGGTTTCTCCAGATAAGACGATGGCAAGGGTCATAGATTCTCATGGAGACCGGCATAAGGTGGAACTCAGCGGTGGAGGCCAACTGGACCTGAGGGTTTTGAGCGAGTCGCTCAAGGGGCTAGCCGAGATAGCCGGCAAACCGGAGAATTACAGCGACATTGTCGGACCGATGCTTTCGGCTGTAACAGCTTCGGATGTTACCGTGCATATTTTCCGGTCGCTTGTCGAGGACCTGTTCGCGTTCTGTTCACCCGAAAATAAGATGATGGCGTTCTATAAGGATATCCCGGGCGATCCCGTGGCCCAGTTCCACGAGATAGGTGAATATCTCATAAGTACGGGTATGATGCAGCTAAATATGGTCGATGGATGCCTGGAAATAGTGCTGCCAGGAAGAGATCCGGCTACCCTTGTCCCTTCCATTGATACCATGGAATTCATTACAGGTGAGGCATGGGGTGAATCCTGGCAGGAAGAACCACATTATCTTTTGCGTGTTCTTCAAAAGGAGCTGTTTGGTACGTTCGACACGAAGTTCAGTGAGTACATACAAACTCACCAGCAGCAGATGCAGTTGTCGCAGACGGCAGAGGAGACGTCTGAGAGACCGGCTTCATCCAAGGAGGATACGACCGTTGTTATCGGTAGCAGGAAGATGCCTTTTAAAGGGCCAGAATCAGAGACCCGCAAGCGGTCCACGAGAAGGGAAAGCTCACGCTATGTTGCTTTTGATCAGGACGAAGCAAAGGGGGCGAAGAGGGGTCCGATGGACACTAACACGCTTGAAAGTCTTTTCAGGCGTGGTCTTATGATGTACGGCGATAAAATGTATTTCAATGCGAACCCCGGATTAAAGTTCGACGATAAAGGCAACATACGGATGAACGTTGAGGCCAGGGTGATAAAAGGGGATCTTATTGAGGTTTCCCGGGATCTAAGCGACGGGAATGTTGAAACGATACAGCAGATCTTCTATCAGATAGCTGAGATTAAGCTCAGGGCTAGGAAAGCCGTTGAAAAAGGGCAGGACGCGTACAAGGAAGTTCTCATGGAACAGGCCGAGGATCTGCGGCTAGAAGTGAACAAGGTACTGAAAGACCATAATATAGACTATCAAATGGAAAAATATAAACCCGGGGACACTGGGATAATGCTTTCAGAGGATATCCAGCAGCTTCTTGAGGAACGTACCGAGAAACTCATAGTTGCCTCCAACATCACCAGACTTGAAGAGAGGGTAGCCATGCTCAAGAGGGAGCAGCGCACCGTTATTTTCAAAGACGGTGTCCCGGTCGAACCCGGCGTGCCTTTCCGTGTGACGGTAAGTTCCGGCGGTTCGATCGAATACAGAAAGGACAAGCCCGGTGACCCGGTAGAGCTGATCCTTGATCCTGAAAGCGACACTCTTGAGGTAGCAGGTGACGACGCCCACAAATATGTCATGAATGCTGTGCTTGAATATAACTCCCGTCACGGAAAGGGTCGCAGCAAAGGTTCGCGCATCGTGCATACCGAAGGAATGAGCATCAGCCGCAAGAGCGACTATTACAGTCCTATCTCGTTGATTGACGATGTCCCGGTGAATATAAGTGACCCTGGACAGTCCGAGGAACTCGCAAAGGGTATGGCCCTTCTTGGCAGAATGGAAGAGAATGGCGTAACAGTAGGCGGCAGGAAAATTCAGCTGATGATAGATCGAAGAACCGGTCTTTCCGGGGTCGTAGTGCAGATAGTCTTGGAGAAAGTCCTGGAAGATTGCGGGGGGCGGATAGACATGATGCCTGAGAGGATGACCATTGCCATGTTAGACCGGTCGCCTTACCTGTTCGAAGACGGCTTGTCCAATGGTTTTATCGGCATCAATAGGTTCGTGCTGGCGCTAAAGGATGAGAACATCAGGACGAGACTTCTGTTAACTGGATTATATCATGAGCTCTCGCATGAGATGACCGGACGCAATGACGGTGACTTCGAGAAGGAACAGCTGAGCAGGGATGTTGAATATTGCACAGGGATCATGGGGGCGGACAAGCAGCAGCTCATCAGGCTGCATGACAGTCTGACAATTGTTCTTGACCAGGACAGCGGTTTTCTGGAGGAGTTAGGCCGGGCTGCTGATCCTCATGCCATACAGGTATTCCAGTCGGAGCTGGATCGTGCTTTTATCGATCTGTGGATATCGCTTCACGAGGTCGAGCGCGTCATACCCGAGGCGCTGAGCGGCATAACGAATGAACTTATTATGAATCTGAGAGAGGCTAAAAAACTCGTTAAATTCAACCTTCCGCGTTACCGCAGGGAAACTATCGAAAAGGCCTTACAGCTTGTGGATTTCATCAGCAGCGAGTTCGAGGAGGGGTTCAGGTTGGCTCAGAGAAGCTCGGGCCAGCAGGCCTTCGAGAAGAAGATCGATTCAGTGCGCGGTTCATTCTTTGCAACGATCGATACCTTGAACGGTATGTTGGATGAAGAGAGGCCTCAGGGATTAGAGGAAGGATCTCCCGGGATAGGCAGACGGGCTAAAGTAGTCCGCATAGAAAACGATCGACGCGTCGCTATTGTCATCGGAACCGACCGGAAAGAGCGTAAGGTGGAACTTGAGCTTCAGGACGCGGGTTTTCTGCTTGAGTTGAAAGAGCGCGTGAATGTCATGCAGAACTTACCAGAAAACAGCCAGGCCGGGTTTGAAGCGATCATCCGCCTGTTCGAAGCCACTTCACCGGATATCGGCGTATTCGAGGAGACAGTGGAAGACCTTTTCGCTTTCGCAAAACCCAATGATAATATTATCGCTTTTCACCGATATCTGGCAGACAATCCGCCGGCAGTGGTACATGAAATAATGGAATATCTGGTAAAAATGGGCGAGTTGAAAATACGGTATACAGGGCGCCTGGCAGAGCTAACCAACCGCGTGGGGCTTTGCGGATTCCTCAACGAGGTTTTAGGGTGGACAGGGCTTTTCGAAGGAGAGGCTCAGCTTTTAACAGCAGAAGGCGCTGTTCTGTGCTCGGTAAAACTGAGAAAAGATGCTCTTTCAATCGCGCATAAAGACACCAGCGATCCACATTACATGATACGTGCTTTTCTGAGAGCCGTATTAGGGGATGCGGACAGGGACCTGACCGAAAAGATAAAGTCGTATTACCGGGCTAACATGGAGAATATCCTGGATGAGTACCCGCAAACAAATTTCGAGGGTTACAAGTTGTTGGGAGTGGATACGCAAAGAGGGCTTGCCGATGAAATGCGGCAGTTAACCGGGGTGGGCTTTCTTGCTTGTGCGGAAGGGGTATATTCGCCTTTACAGGATAACAGGCTCGGTCTGCATTTTGCCAGAGCCGTTGCGGTAAAGGTCAAGGATGTCGCTCTCGGATTGAAGGAAGATGCGAGGGATGATATTCGCATACTGGTTGTCGGATCCGGTACGGGTATAGATGCTATGGCGGCCTCCCACCATGCGAGAAAAATCGGGTTCGGAAAAGTGCATGTCGATGCCATTGACATTAATTCTCGGGGGATCGATAATCTCCGGAAAAATCTTCATCTCGCCGGAGAAGAATACCAGTCAACCATCTTCCCAAGGCTCGTTAAGCAGGGGAGCGAATTCGAGAACCTTCAGGATTCATATGATCTTATCCTGTTCAACGCGCCCGATGCGGTGAGCTTTGAAGACGCCTCCGAAGAAGTAATCCAGAGAACTGACCACGCGATAAAGATGGACGAGGGGGTTTTTAGAAGTATCATGCGGAAGATCGGAACTCGTCTTTCCGCCCAAGGGGCGGCTCTGGTATCGAATCATTCCACTGTGTACGAAAAACAAGATATCTTCCCGGATAACCTGTCAGTTGTCGCCGAGACGTTCGGGGGAGGGGCGATATTGGGAGGGGAGTATTTTGGCCGGGTTTTATTCCACATGACACCGGTAAACAAACCTGTTCCTGAGGTATTTCTCAGGGGGCTGATCGGAGCTCGGTTCGAAAGGCGCCTGACCCAGCTCAATGGCGGTGTGATGCCCAGAATATTATCCGTCAGGGCCGATTCGGAGCATATCGCAAGCGCACTTCTTCACGAGCGCCTGAGGTACGCTGACAGTAAGGATTATGTGGTCCTGCAGCTAAAAGTGAGCTATCCGGACAGGGACGTGTACAGGATAATAGTGGATAAGCCTTCATTTTTACTCAACGATATCGATTTCATCGTGAGACGGGATGTTGTTATGCTAAACCGGTTCGATTTGGTGTTCGACTTTGCCGTGTACCCTGATCTTGATACGGTCTTCGTGCATAATATTTCTTCAGGCAGCACGGTCGGTGGTGAAAGTTTTTCGAGACTGAGAGGCAAGGGCGTGATGTCCGAACTGTTCACGAATTTCGCAAACGAGATAAAGGACAAATATCCTGGGTGGCATGTCTCCTCCTATTTATTGGATAAATCCGGCGCATTGCAGCATTTGTTTGGGAAACACTTCCGAATGATTGAAGCTGATCACGAGAGGGAGGGATTTATCGGGCTCATAAAGCAGTTTTCCGTGATAGCCGGAGTTGAGGATGCGGAAAAGATATTCGTAGGCGAAGCGGTCGATGCGTACCGGGAATTCGATCAAGAGCAGGAGACAGTCAAACCTGGCGAGGACAAAGGAAAAGCTGATGATCCGGAAAGACGGCAAAGGCTCTTGGAGGCTAAAATGAACAAGTCCAGCCGAATAAGCCTAAGACTTCTGCGGATCGTCAAAGAATGTTTAGCAGGTGCCGATCAGCTATCACGCCTGACTGAGGTAGATATTGTTGTAGACCTTGCGCTGATCCCTGAGGAAGATCTCCAGGAGAGCGCGGAGACATGGTCTTATCTTATACGTTCATGCGACCAGATGAGGGGCGTCAATTTTATCTTCGAGAAGAAGTTAAGAACGACCAGGGAAGAGCTTCCTCTGGATCTGGCGGGCCAGATGGAACAAGCTGCGGAAGCGGAAGATTTCATCGACCGTCTTGAACAGTATTTGGGTAAAGGCCTGATGGCGAGAGTAAATCGACCGAGGAGAGAGAGCGCGATCGAGATACCGATCCTTTCAAAAAGAATGCTCGAATGGGAGAGGGATTGTGATATTGATCTCCGGCATAATCAGTATCCTGTAGCGCTTATCGGTCCGGGTATTACAGAAAGCGGAGAAACGGCACTTCATAATTTCGGCGCGGCTCTTGCGATAGGGCTTTGCAAGGTCGGACTTGTTGTCGCTAAAATGAGCGATGAAGCTAAAGGCCCGGAAGAGGAAAAGGATTATCCGCGCGTAAGAAAAAAGATGCTTGATGAACTCAAGAAGTTGTATTCGCTTTTTAGAAAGGATATTATTCTTACTGAGAAGACGGTCAATAATATGGTCCATCCGGTTTCGGCAGTCAGGATGAACCTGGCCATAACACTGGCGCTTCCGCCGATTACGAGGATGATACTTACAGAGCTCAAGCTGCAGCACGACAAACTTCAGTTATTTCTCATTGCTGCCTAAGATAAAAGGAGTTCCGCTTGGCCGGCCCGCGCAGAGCGGGCCGGGAACTCCTTTTGTGGGAAATTGCGCAATTATCCTGCAGTTATTATCTTTTCCTATGTTGATGAGGCATTGAATATCTCAAATATTTCGGGCTAAGTCGGCAAAAAATCTAACGTTAATGAAAATTTTTTCATTTTCTTCTTGACATAAATACCTTATTTGATAAAATCAATATTCCAACATCTCGTTTATAGAGATATATTATTGTAATAACTTCACCTGTTAAGCTGACATAAGTCAAGCTAGTGGTGGAGTTTAGTGCAATTTTGAGGTGTGCAATTCTAAAATATTTTATCAACGCCCTTGTAGCTCAGCCGGTAGAGCACATCCATGGTAAGGATGGGGTCGGCGGTTCGATTCCGCCCGAGGGCTCCAGCAACAGGTTCTCGCAAGGTGCGAGAAGGTAAGAAAATATAAAAGTTGTGAAGGACAAACGTTTTTACGGAGTTGCCAAACATATCCTAATTTAAGGAGGGAATGATGGCCAAGGAAAAATTTGAACGAACAAAACCGCATTTGAACATCGGCACGATAGGTCACGTTGATCACGGGAAGACTACCCTTACGGCGGCGATAACGATGTATCTGGCGAACAAGGGGCAG